>URZN01000106.1 GCA_900552345.1 uncultured Collinsella sp.
TCTACACGCGTAAGATCGTCGGCAGCGTCAGATGTGTATAAGAGACAGATATGGCGACCGACGCTAAGATTCGCGAGCACATCGCTCGGATTTCCGATACGACCGTGCTCATCATCGCCCAGCGTATCGCGAGCGTCATGGATGCCGATCGCATTGTGGTGTTGGACGACGGTCGTGTCCACGGCGTGGGCACGCACGAGGAACTGCTAGCGGGCGACAACATATACCAGGAGATTTATGCCTCGCAGATGGAGTTTGCGAGGAACGCGGACGCCGGCGACGGCAGCGACGATGGTTGCGCGAATGATCCGTTTTCCTCCGTCGCATGCGGATCGCCCTTGGAAGGGGGTGAGCGTCATGCCTAAGACCGCAGCCCAAGCACGCCCGGCCGACCTCAAGCGCACTGTGCGCCGCTTGCTCTCCTACATGGGGCATGCCAAGTTCTCGTTGCTCGCGGTGGGCGTGCTCGCCTCCGTTGCCGCCATCGCGAGCCTCGCCGGCACCTACATGGTGCGCCCCATCGTTAACGGTTTGGCCACGGGCGGGGAGGAACTGCTCGCCAAGCAGGTCATCCTGACGGCGATCATCTACGCCGCGGGCGTGCTCTCGGCCCTGGGCTACTCACAGATCATGGTGCGCGCGGCCCAACACGTGGTGTCCGATATTCGCCGCGACCTGTTCGCGCACATCCAGACGCTGCCGCTCAGTTATTTTGACAGCACGCGCTCGGGCGACATCATGAGTTTTTTCACCAACGACGTCGACACCGTCTCCGAGGCGCTCAACAACAGCTTTGCCAACGTGATTCAGGCCGCCATTCAGGTTGTGGGCACCACGGCTATGCTCATCATCCTTAACTGGCAGCTCACGATTATCACACTCGTGTGCGATGCGGCCATTGTGCTGTATGCGCGCTACTCGGGCGCGCGCTCTAAGCGTTTCTTTGCTGCCCAGCAGGCATCGCTTGGCGACCTGGACGGATATATCGAAGAGATGGTCTCGGGCCAAAAGGTCATCAAGGTCTTTAACCGTGAGGCAGCGAATGTCGCCGGCTTCACCTGCCGCAACGACGAGCTTCGCCGCAGCGGTACCGCCGCCGTGAGCTATGCCAACTCCATGGTGCCCATGACCGTCGTGATTGGCTACGTCAACTATGCCATCGTCGCCGTGGCGGGCGGCATGCTCTGCATCAAGGGCCTGGCCGACGTGGGTGCGCTTGCAAGCTACCTGGTCTTTGTGCGCCAAGCCGCCATGCCCATCAACCAGTTTACGCAGCTGGGCAACTTCTTGCTCAATGCGTTGGCCGGTGCCGAGCGCCTGTTTGCGGCTATGGACCTTAAGCCCGAGGTGGACGAGGGCTGCGTGGAGCTGGTGCAGACGGGCGACGCCGCGTGGGCGTGGAAGATTCCCGAGGGTCAGGGCGTGGGCGCGTACGGGCACTTGCATGATGTGGCAGCTGTTGATGAGTCGGCCCGCGCGGTGGCTGCCGACGGCACCGAGCTCACGTGCGGCTTGGTTCCGCTTGCCGGCGACGTGTGCTTCCATGCCGTGGATTTTTCCTACGTGCCGGGCACCCGTGTGCTCACGGATCTCAACCTGTTTGCCAAGCCGGGGCAAAAGATCGCGTTTGTGGGCTCGACGGGCGCCGGAAAGACGACCATCACCAACCTCATCAACCGCTTCTACGAGGTCGATGACGGCGAGATCACGTACGACGGCATCGACGTCAAGCACATTGCCAAGGCCAGCCTGCGCGGGTCGCTCGGCATTGTGCTGCAGGACACGCACCTGTTTAGCGGCACCATTGCGCAGAACATCCGCTTTGGCAAGCTCGACGCGACCGACGAGGAGGTGCGCGCCGCTGCCGAGGCCGCCTGCGCCGACTCGTTTATCCGCCGCCTGCCGCGGGGCTACGACACACCGGTCACGGCCGACGGCGCCAACCTGTCGCAGGGTCAGCGTCAGCTGCTCGCCATCGCGCGCGTGGCCGTCGCCGATCCGCCGGTGCTCATCCTGGACGAGGCCACGAGCTCCATTGACACGCGTACCGAAAAGCTCATCGAGCGCGGTATGGACCGCATCATGCGCGGTCGCACCACGTTTATGATCGCGCACCGCCTGCCCACTGTCCGCGACGCCGACGCCATCATGGTCCTCGAACACGGCCGCATCATCGAGCGCGGCACGCACGAAGAGCTGCTCGCCCAGCACGGCGAGTACTGGCAGCTGGCGCATGGCTTAAAAGAGCTGGATTAACCCGTTCGAGCACGATGCTTTGATCCCTCCGTGCCCCTCACCTTGCCTCAAACCATCGCAACATTCGACGTTTTTTGCCAAAATCGGGAAAAGCATCGAATGTTGTGATGGTTTTTCTGCCACTCGATCGGGTGGAATCGCTTTCTTGCGCACGAAGGTGTGCGGACTCGTGGGCAGGGGAATAAGGTTGGTTATCCGACTCCATTGGAGGGCTCATGGACCTGCCGATCGTCCTGTCCCATAAGACTGCCTGGCTGTACCACAACGTGGCGCGCCCGTCCGAGCCGCTCTCGCGAGCAAGCAGCCTATACGATGAGGACTCGCTTGCTAACGAGGCGGAGCCGACCGCGAGCCTGCCCAAATTGGGACTCGATGCCAAGGGGCTGAGGGCTTCAACGGCAGTTGGGATCGTTACCGACTATCTGGTTGCGCTCGGTATTCCACGAGAAGAGCTCGATCATATCGACACGCTCGTCAACTTCGATTTTGAGCGCTCGACTCCGGCTGGATTTAGGTGCCACGTGTTTGGGGCGCCGGTACCTCCAGACCATCTTATCGAGGTGGCAGAGGGCCTTCTGGTGGTTGATGAGGCCATGTGCTTTGTCCAAGCGGGTTCGTGGATGAGCGAGCCCGAACAGTTGGAATATGGCTACGAAATCTGTGCCCGATACCATTTGAATCATCTGTCGACAGGCGATTATATCGAGATGGGGCAGAGGTATACCGTTGCCGACTTGATTACTTATTGCAATGAGAACCGATCTCGTCAGGGGGCTATACGCGCGGCCGCCGTGCTCAAGCGCGTGCACGATGGCGCGCGGTCGCCCATGGAGACGGCCACCGCAATCATGGTCGTAGCAAAACGTTCCCAGGGAGGGCTGGGATACGCCAAGATCGAGCTCAACCATCGGGTCGATGTTCCCAACGAGTTCAAGTATCTCGCAAAGGCCGGGTATTTCGAAATCGACGTATATGCGCCTGCGAGCGGTACGGGGATTGAGTACAACGGCTCGGACCATCTTGATAAACAGCGCAGCGCGTCGGATGCGGAGCGTATGACCGTGCTGAGCGCGCTGGGCTTTAAGATGATCGTCCTCACCGTGACTCAGTTTGCCCACCAGCTGCAATTGCACCGGGCGATGAACGCCATCGCGCTCGCTATGGGCCTTAAGTGCGACCGAAGCGAAGCGTTCCAAAAACGGCAGAACGACCTGCGAGAATTCGTGATCCGTCACTGGGACGGTGGCCTTTAGGGGTGCTTTGGTCCTTCTACGGGGTACCGTGGGCAGGCAAACCATCACAACATTCGACGTTTTTCGCCAAAAACGGGAAAAGCATCGAATGTTGTGATGGTCTGTGCTGAGGATGGGCTTGGAAAGTCCGTTTTGCTCGAAGCGACCTGTCCTGTCGTACGGGTGTCGGCATGATTCTCTCGTGGGGTATTATGTTTTCCGAAGAATAAAACGCCGCGTGAGGGGAGGGCTGCGTGAACGGGTACGTGCAACATGACGGTTTTGGCCGCGATATCAACTACCTGCGCATTGCCGTTACCGACAAGTGCAATTTCCGCTGCATTTATTGCATGCCGGCCGATGGCGTGGCGCCCCGTGCGCACGACGAGCTGCTCAGTGCCGAGGAAATCGCCCGCTTTGTGCGCCTGGTGGCGGGAGAGGGCATTCGCCACGTGCGCCTGACGGGTGGCGAGCCGCTGGTCAGCCGGCGCATCATCCCGCTCATTCGCGACATTCGCGCGATCCCGCAGATCGAGGATATCTCGCTTACCACCAACGGCGCCCTGCTGCCCAAGCTGGCGCCGCGGCTCAAAGATGCCGGGCTTAACCGCGTCAACATCTCGCTCGACACGCTCGACCCCGATCTGTTTGGTAAGATCACGCGCCTGGGCCGGCTCGAGCAGACCGTGGCGGGCATCGACGCGGCACTGGCTTGGGGCTTTGAGCCGGTTAAGGTGAACTGCGTTGTTGTGCGACGGCTCAACCAGGATGTGGCGGCCCTCGCACGGCTGACCGTCGACCGCCCCATTCACCTGCGCTTTATCGAATACATGCCCATCGGCGACGAACGCACGAGCTCGCATTGCGCTGTGGACCCGCATGCGCCCGCGCTCAATCCCGAGCTGTGGGACGCGAGCGATACCGTGCCGAGCGACGAGCTGCGGGCGCGCATCAATGCAGGAGCCGCCGCGGTGGGCCTGGACGAGCTCGAGCCGCTCGACATTAACGACGCTCCTGCCGGCGCGGGCCCTGCGCGCTATTGGCATTTTCCGGGCGCGGCGGGAACGGTTGGCTTCATCAGCGCCATGTCCAACCATTTTTGTGCGAATTGCAATCGCCTGCGCCTGACGGCCGATGGCAACGTGCGTCCGTGCCTGTTCAGCGATGCCGAGTATTCGGTGCGTGACACCCTGCGCCGTGGTGATGATATGCAGGTACTTTCGATTTGGCGCGATGCCGTGGCCCACAAACCGCAGGAACACGCGATAATTGAGGGCACGCAACGATTTATGTCCCAAATCGGAGGATGATCATATGGCCAAGAGCAGGTACGCCGATGCCACCAAGGCCGCTCGCAGGGGCGCGATGTCTGCCCACAAAGCCACGGCTGCGGCGAATGTTGGCAACGCCGACACGTCCGTGCAACCGTCTGCCAGCGCTGTCGCCGAGCCCGCCCGTGACGCCCGTCGTGACGAGCTGACGCACGTGGACGCCAAGGGCGAGGTGCGCATGGTCGACGTGTCCGACAAGGCCGAGACCCATCGCATTGCTATCGCCGAGGGCACTATCCTCATGCATCCCGAGACGCAGGCCATGGTGCTGCAGGACCGCGCCAAGAAGGGCGACGTGCTTGCCTGCGCGCGCGTGGCGGGCATTATGGCCATCAAGCGCACGAGTGACATCATCCCCATGTGCCATCCGTTGCTCATTACCAAGAGTAAGTGCGACATTGCGCCCATCGCTCCGGCGGGGACGCCGGCCGAGGACGTGCCCGAGGGTTGGGCGCCGGCGCGTTCGGACGGACAGGTTGGCTTTCACGTACTGGTTACGGCCGGCGTGACGGGCAAGACGGGTATCGAGATGGAGGCCCTGACCGGCGCGAGTGCCGCGTGCCTAACGATCTACGACATGTGCAAAGCCGTCGATCGCGGCATGGAGATCGTCGACGTGCGCTTGCTGCACAAGGAAGGCGGCCGCTCGGGCGTGTGGAATCGCTGTCTCTTATACACATCTCCGAGCCCACGAGACC
>URZN01000107.1 GCA_900552345.1 uncultured Collinsella sp.
CACGCGTAAGATCGTCGGCAGCGTCAGATGTGTATAAGAGACAGCATGTAAACATCGGTACAATCGGTCACGTTGACCATGGTAAGACTACTCTTACTGCTGCTATCACGAAGGTTCTCGCTCTGAAGGGCCAGGCACAGTTCGAGGATTACTCCATGATCGATAAGGCTCCGGAAGAGAGAGAGCGTGGTATCACGATCAACACCGCTCACGTTGAGTATGAGACGGACAAGCGTCACTACGCTCACGTTGACTGCCCGGGCCATGCTGACTACGTCAAGAACATGATCACGGGTGCTGCTCAGATGGACGGCGCCATCCTCGTTATCGCCGCCACCGACGGCCCGATGGCCCAGACCCGCGAGCACATCCTGCTCGCCCGTCAGGTCGGCGTTCCCTACATCGTCGTCTTCCTGAACAAGTGCGACATGGTCGACGATGACGAGCTCATCGACCTCGTCGAGATGGAGACGCGTGAGCTCCTCTCCGAGTACGATTTCCCCGGCGACGACATCCCCGTCATCCGTGGTTCCGCTCTGGGCGCTCTCGAGGGCGACGCCAAGTGGATGGACGCCATTCGCGAGCTCATGAAGGCCGTCGACGAGTACATCCCGACGCCTGCTCGTAACAACGACCTCCCGTTCCTGATGGCCGTTGAGGACGTTATGACCATCTCCGGCCGTGGTACCGTTGCTACCGGCCGTGTCGAGCGCGGTGAGCTCAAGCTCAACGAGCCCGTCGAGATCGTCGGCATCAAGGATACCCAGAACACCGTCGTTACCGGTATCGAGATGTTCCGTAAGTCCATGGACTTCTGCGAGGCTGGCGACAACGTCGGTCTGCTGCTCCGCGGCATCAAGCGCGAGGACATCGAGCGCGGCCAGGTTCTCTGCAAGCCCGGTTCGGTTACCCCGCACACCAAGTTCACCGGCGAGATCTACGTTCTGACCAAGGAGGAGGGCGGCCGTCACACCCCGTTCTTCGATGGTTATCGTCCTCAGTTCTACTTCCGTACCACCGACGTTACCGGTACGGTCAAGCTCCCCGAGGGCACCGAGATGGCTATGCCTGGTGACCACATCACCATCGAGGGCGACCTCATCCACCCGATCGCCATGGAGGAGGGCCTGCGCTTCGCTATCCGCGAGGGTGGTCACACCGTTGGTTCGGGCATCGTCTCCACGATCATTGAGTAAATTAGCTCTTTGATATAGCTGACTTAGAGAACCCGGCACTTATATGGGTGCCGGGTTCTTTTCTGCAATGGATATTGAGCCGTTGCTGGTGTCGAGAGGATCGATTATGGTCCTGGGTGCACCGTCGATTAGATCTCGTTGGCTCCATTGATGTGTTCCAAATATGAATGGGTTCACCGAGAACCAATTGATTCGAGGTTTTCGTTGACAGCACTTACGTAGGGCTGATAAAGTATTAACTCGTGCCCGTACGGGGCGGAAATGAAAGGTTCAGGATACATGCGTACTCTAGTTACTCTTGCGTGCACTGAGTGCAAGCGCCGCAACTATACGACCACCAAGAACAAATCGACCATGCCTGATCGTATGGAGATCAAGAAGTATTGCCCCTGGTGCCGTCACCACACGCTGCACAAAGAGACTCGCTAGTCTCTAGTCACATACGCCAGTAGTTCAATTGGTAGAGCATCGGTCTCCAAAACCGAGTGTTGAGGGTTCGAGTCCTTCCTGGCGTGCCAGTCATTATTCCGTAAGCTCCCAATTGGGGGCTTACGGTTTACTCATGTATAAGCGCATTGCGCGGAGGTAACCCAAATGGCCAACAAGAAGAACAAGAAGAAGGCTCAGCAGCAGGCGCCTGCCAACAACGCTGCCGCCAACTCCAAGGTTGAGGCCAAGAAGGCCGTTGCCAAGAAGAACGAGAAGGCTGCGAAGTCCAAGAAGAACGAGAAGCCTGGTTTCTTCGCCCGCACCAAGAAGTATTTCGCTTCGGTCAAGTCCGAGATGAAGCGTGTCACGTGGCCCGATAAGAAGGAGCTCGTGAACTACTCGGTCGTCGTTTGCGCTTCTCTGATCGTCGTCGGCGTCGTCATCGCTCTGCTCGATGCTGGCTTTGGCGAGGCTCTTGCTCTGTTCTCTGGATTGAGGGGCTAAACCATGTCTAAGCGTTGGTACGTCGTTCACACTTACTCTGGATACGAGAACCGCGTTAAGTCCGATCTCGAGCATCGCATCGAGACTATGGGCATGCAGGACCGTATCTTTGATATCGAGATTCCTATGGAGCGTGTCACCGAGATTAAAGAGGGTGGCAAGCGTGAGACCAAGGATTCCAAGATCTTCCCGGGTTATGTCCTGGTCCGCATGGAGATGGATGACGATGCTTGGACGTGTGTTCGTAACACGCCTGGCGTCACCGGTTTCCTGGGCGGCAACGGCAAGCCCGCTCCGCTTTCCCGCGACGAGTACAACAAGATGACTCGTCGTCCCGGTAAGGGCGATTCGCCCAAGCGCACCTCGGTTGATATTGAGGTCGGCACGTCCGTCCGCGTCACCGATGGTCCGCTTACCGACTTTGATGGCAAGGTCTCCGAGGTTAACACCGAGGCTGGCAAGCTCAAGGTTACGCTGATGATCTTTGGCCGCGAGACGCCGGTCGAGCTCGACTTTAACCAGGTCGCTGTCATCGCTTAAGTTTTCGTCCGTTCGCGCGAGCGTGCTTCTTCTGTGACTGCTCATCTCAGGAGTGCTTCTAACACGTGCGTGCTTACGATATAGCAAGTACTTCACACTCGTGATTCGAAAGGAATGACCATGGCTGAGAAGAAGGTTGCCAACGTCATTAAGCTCCAGATTCCTGCTGGTGCCGCTAACCCCGCTCCTCCCGTCGGCCCCGCCCTGGGCGCTGCTGGCGTGAACATCATGCAGTTCTGCCAGGCATTTAACGCCGAGACGCAGGACAAGAAGGGCGACATCATCCCCGTTGAGATCTCTGTCTACGAGGATAAGTCCTTCTCCTTCATCACCAAGACCCCGCCGGCGGCTCACCTCATCAAGAAGGAGCTGAACCTCAAGTCTGGTTCCGCTAAGCCCCAGGCCGACAAGGTCGGTCAGCTCTCTCAGGAGCAGCTCACCAAGATCGCCGAGATCAAGATGCCTGACCTCAATGCCAACGACATTGACGCCGCCAAGAAGATCATCGCCGGTACCGCCCGCTCCATGGGCGTCACCATCGCTGAGTAGCGATTTCTTTAGGTAATGACGGGTGCTCTGACCGGGGCGCCCGTTATATGTGTGCAATAGGGCACACGATACGATGTGGGAGGGCTCACGCCCGTTTAACCACAGGAGGTAATGCACATGGCTAAGCATGGTAAGAGCTATAACGCCGCTGCCGAGAAGATCGACCGCGCCACGCTCTACACCCCCCTTCAGGCTGCCAAGCTCATCAAGGAGCTCGACACCGCCAAGTTCGACGAGACCGTCGAGGCCCACTTCCGTCTGGGCATCGATACTCGTAAGGCTGACCAGAACATCCGTGGTTCCATCTCTCTGCCCCACGGCACCGGCAAGACCGTTCGTGTTGCCGTCTTCGCCGAGGGCGAGAAGGCTCGCGAGGCCGAGGCTGCCGGCGCCGACATCATCGGTTCCGACGAGCTCGTCGCCCAGATCCAGAAGGGCGAGATCAACTTCGACGCCGCTATCGCTACGCCGAACATGATGGCCAAGGTTGGCCGCATCGGTAAGATCCTTGGTCCCCGTGGCCTCATGCCGAACCCCAAGCTCGGCACCGTGACTATGGACGTCGCCAAGATGGTCTCCGAGCTCAAGGCCGGCCGCGTTGAGTACCGCGCCGACCGTTACGGCATCTGCCACGTGCCCCTGGGCAAGAAGTCCTTCTCTGAGCAGCAGCTCGTCGAGAACTACGCTGCCCTGTACACCGAGATTCTGCGCGTCAAGCCCTCTTCTGCTAAGGGTAAGTACGTCAAGTCTATCTCCGTGTCTTCCACCATGGGCCCTGGCGTCAAGGTCGATCCCGCTGTCCAGCGTGACTTCCTGGCTGAGTAACTAACAGTTACTGCCTGAGCAAAGCAAGCATTGCTAAAGAAACCCGGTTCTGCCTCGTGCAGGACCGGGTTTCTTGCTATCTCGGGCCAAAACCACCACAACGGGGACAGGCACCTTTGTGGTGGCTTGGGCACTTTGGCGTCAATGTTATGGCATCGCAGCGAGCCGGTTCCAAGTGCCCCAGGTCGCCCCGAAAGAGGAGCGATGCGTACTTTGGTACGCGAGCGACGGCTTGAGGGGCGAGATGGGGTGCTTGGGGCCGGCGCAGCGTCAAGCCTTAAAGGTGGTTACCAGGGTGTTCTGGCGGTTGAGGACTCGATGGCCTCGTGGTGCTTGAGCTCGCGGCGCATAGTTTGCGAATTGAGCCAAGCTGCCTGCCAGCCACGGATGGGGTAGCGCGCCTCGTCCAGCTCAAACTGCGTATAACCGCAGGCGTTGATGATCGTCGTCCCGCACGTGTGTTGCCGCTCACGTTGAAAATCGTGGCCATAGCATTGGTGCACATGCCCGTGCACCATGTAGTCGGCCCCCCAGGACTCAAGCGCCGTGTTAAAGCATTCGAATCCTCGATGCGGCAGATCATCCAGATCGCCCACGCCGGCGGCGGGCGCGTGAGTGAGCAGGATGTCGCAGCCGCCGACCATCCTCACTTTGCGGGAGAGCTTGCGCATGCGCTTGGTCATCTCGCGCTCGGTATACATGTTGGCACCGTCTCGGTAGCGCATGGAGCCGCCAAGCCCCGCAATGCGGACGCCGCGATACACGTACACGGTGTCTTCGACACAGATGCAGCCGCCCGGTGCATGACGTGCGTAGCGGTCATCGTGATTGCCGCGCACGTAGATGAGCGGTTTGTTGATGACGGTGACCAAAAACTCAAGATAGTCCGGGTCCAGGTCGCCAGCGGACAAAATCAGGTCGACACCCTCAAAGCGTTCCTTGCGAAAACACTCCCAAAGGCATCGTTCTTCGGTATCGGCTACGGCAAGGATCTTCATAGGGCGCGAACTTTCGGCTCATCGTTGGGCTGCGGAATGGCGCCTACCACGTTGTCGGCCAGCCAGTCCATCTCGACGATTTGCGTGCTCGACAGCGGGGGAAAGCCCTCGATCTGCACCACGCCGTTCTGGCTGTGGAGTTCGCCGCCAAATGGATTGATGGAACCCTCGACGATGCCATTGCGGAGCAGCTGAACGAGCTTGCGCGTCTGATAGGGCAGGCCCGGAGCGTAGCGAATGTCGATAACGCCCGAGCTCATACCATACCAGTAATTGACGGCGCGAACCTGGCTGTCGTCGCTGGTCTCGTCCCACGTGCCATGCAGCAAGCTGCGCACGATAAGCTCGTAGTAACGGCCCCAGTTCCATACCGGCATGGCGATGCCGGTGACTTTGCCATCGACCAGGCGGTGGAGTCCGTAGGCCGTAGGGTCTTCGAGCGACTT
>URZN01000108.1 GCA_900552345.1 uncultured Collinsella sp.
GCCCAGAACCTCTACCTCGACAGCAGTGTCGAGGCGAGCGGCCAGTGCACGGGCGAGCGTGCGAATGGCCTTGATAGTACGGCCACGACGGCCGATGACCTTAGCGACGTCATCCTCGGCAACCGAAACCTCAATCGTAGAGGCGTCGTCACCATCGATGACCTCGAGGCTCACGGAATCCGGGTCGTCGACGATCTGAACAACGAGATATTCGACGAGATCGGCGATGCGATCTGAGAGCATTGCCTCACCCTCGAGCTGTGCAGCGTCAACCTCAGGCACGATTTACTCCTCGGCGCCCTCAGCGGCCTCAGCGGCAGCCTTAGCGGCCTCGGCCTCTTTGGCGAGCTGCTTCTTGGACTTCTTGACGACGGTCTCGGTCTTCTCACCCTCGTTGGCGGCCTTGACCAGAGCGGCGACGGCGTCGGTGAGCTGAGCGCCCTTGGACTGCCAGTCAGCAATCTTCTCGAGGTCGAGGTTGATGGTCTTGGGGGCGGTCATCGGGTTGTAGCGGCCAACCTCCTCGATGATACGACCGTCA
This sequence comes from uncultured Collinsella sp., assembly GCA_900552345.1. Taxonomy (GTDB): domain Bacteria; phylum Actinomycetota; class Coriobacteriia; order Coriobacteriales; family Coriobacteriaceae; genus Collinsella. The sequence continues at coordinate 542 of URZN01000108.1, forward strand.
CGCGGGGCGCGGGAATCGGCGACGACGACACGGTAGTACGGACGCTTCTTAGCGCCGTGACGAGCAAGGCGAATCTTGACTGCCAAAGGAAACTCCTCCAACCAAGCAGCTTTAGGCTGCAACTACAAACAAACAGTTGAACATAATACGCCATCGACGCGGGCAGGTGAAGTCCGTGAGACCAACTTCTTCGGTGTAGTCGAGGGCAAATCCATATCTTAGACAAGAATTCGCGATTTGCAAGCGCATCCACGCACCCCACATGAGCTGCGCGGTATACTCATAACATGGAAAGACGCGAACATACATACGGTTATGAGGATGCTGCGGGCGTCACGCCGCCGCCCTGGACGGGTCCGGCGGTGGGCCTGATGGACCTCGATGCGTTTTTTGCGAGCGTGGAGATGCTCGACCACCCCGAGTGGCGCGGCAAGCCGCTCATCGTGGGTGGCGATGCCGATTCTCGCGGCGTCGTGTCCACCTGTTCCTACGAGGCGCGTCGCTTTGGCGTGCACTCCGCCATGCCCTCGGCCGAGGCACGGCGTCTGTGTCCTCAGGCCATTTGGACACACGGGCACTTCGACCGCTACCGCGAGGTCAGTGCACAGGTCATGGCTATCCTTGCCGATGAGACCCCACGCGTAGAGCGCGTGTCGATTGATGAGGCCTTTATCGACATCACGCCGGGTCGCTTTGCACCCGAGGACCCGCTGCTGGTTGCGCGGCGCATCAGTGATCGCGTGGCGGCACTGGGGGTGACCTGCTCCATTGGCGTCGGCTGTAACAAAACGGTGGCAAAGATCGCAAGTGAGCAAGACAAGCCATTTGGCCTAACCATCGTGCGTCCCGGGACAGAGCAGCGTTTTTTGGCCGTACTTCCGGTGTCCGCTATGAGCGGCATCGGGCGGTCGGCCGAGGAGCGACTGCGCCGCATGCGCATCTATACGCTCGGCGAGCTTTCGCGCGCGCCGGAGTCCACCCTGGCTGCAATCTTTGGCGTGAACGGCGAGCGCATGCGGCAGCGCGCGTTGGGGCTTGAGGTTTCCGAGGTTACGAGCTTGGACGAAGAGCGTGAAGTCAAGTCGGTAAGCAATGAGCGCACCTTTGCGAGGGATCTGACCGAGCGAGGAGACATCGAGGCGGCGATTGCCCTGCTGGGCGAGTCCGTCGGACGACGCCTACGTCGCCAGGGACTGACGGGTGCCACGGTAACGCTTAAGCTCAAGTATTCGTACGGCAGCGGACGCACGGCACAGCGCCGACTTCCCCACCCCACCGACGACGAGAATATCTTTGTGGCCGTGGCGCTCGAGCTGCTCGACAATATATGGCAGGAAGGTATGCACGTGCGCTTGGCGGGTATCGGCATGAGCGACTTCAACCATCAGGGCGGCATTCAAACCGACCTGTTCTGTGAAGTCGATGATCGCGGCGCCCAATCCAGCGACCGCCGCGATCTCTCCGTAGCGATTGATGCCGTCCGAGATAAATTCGGCGACACCGCCCTATCCTTCGGCCGCCAATCCCGCTTCAACGATTAGTCCCAAAGGCAAAAAGAAAGCCGGGCAGCTGCGGATGGCGCAACTGACCGGCGAACGGTAGAGGGTAGCTAAAAAGCCCCGTCCCAAATGAGCTACTAGAGGAGGTCGAGGGGAAGCTGGGGAGCGTCACCCCAGAGCTTCTCGAGGCGGTAGAACTCGCGGGCCTCGGGGGTAAAGACATGGACGACGACCGAACCGTAGTCCATGAGAATCCAGGTCTTCTGCTCGCGGCCCTCGATGGAAAACGGGTGCTCGCCGCAAGCCTCGGCGACCTTCTCCTCAATCTCGTCGACGATCGAATCAACCTGGCGGTTGTTGGTACCGGTAGCAAGGACAAAGTAGTCGCACACATCGGAAAGCTCAGTCAGGTCGAGCACCTGAACGTCCTCGCCCTTCTTGTCGTAGGCAGCCTGCGCAGCGGCGCGGGCGACATCCTCGGCGGCGACACCGCTCGCGGACAGCGAGGCGGCAGTGCGGTCGGACGTGGCAACGAAGCTCTTGTGCTCCACACCTTCAAGAATCTGCTCGTCGGTCATGGTCTCGTCGGCCATGGAATACCTCTTTCTAGACGCACCCGAGCTAGCGCAGCTGGGCGTAATGGTTGTAAATCGTAATAGCCGTGGGATAAAGATAGCGCCCGGACTGGATCACGTAGACCAGACCCTGCGCAAAACAGGAGAAGAACAACTCGTCAAGCGTCGACTCCCCCACCATCTTGCGCAGCGCGTGAGCATAATCGCCGTGGCGGTTGGGTTCGATGGCATCGGCCACAAAGACCACCATATCGAGCGGCGTCATGTCGCAGGCGCCCACGGTGTGACGGTCGACAGCCTGGAAAACGGCCGGCGATAGCTCGGGAAATAGCTGCGGAAGCTCATAGGCGGCAACCGGGCCATGCAGCAGCGGTGTCGCGGCCGAAGGAGAGCCGGCAACCTTGATGCCGTAGTGCAACGCACGGGCCACGAGCTCGTCATCGGAGAGTACCTTATCCCAGTCGTGAATCAGACCGGCGGCGGCGGCATCAAAGCGGTCGACGCCATACACCTCGGCCAGATGGAGCGCGGTCTCGGCAACACCCAGCGAATGCATGTAGCGCTTGCGCTTATCCTTCATACGCACGTCGAGCAGCTCTTGAATGCGCTTGAGCAGCGCGCGCTCATCGCCCTCAAACTGATCCTCTACCGACAACGTAGACCCCCATCACTCAAAATCTTCTTGACCCAGATCGGTATACAGCCCGCGTTTGCGAATATAACCGAGCACGGACTCGCTCGTAAGATAGCGCACGCTCATGCCACGGGCAACTCGCTTACGAATGTTGGTCGAGCTAATCGCCAGCGCCGGAATCTGGATATACCGCACGTCGAATGGCAGCCCCGATTCCTTAATCCGTGCCCGGGCCGTATCGATGTCAAAGCCGGGACGCGTCGCAGCAATAAAAGTTGCCAGTTCGGCAATCTCACCAGCATTGTGCCAGGTAACAATATCGATAATCGCATCGGCACCCGTAATAAAGTAGAGCTTTACCTGAGGCGGATAAAAGTCGCGAAGGGCATGAAGCGTATCGGCCGTATAGGTCACACCAGGACGGTCGATCTCGAAACGGCTCGCCAAAAAAGCCGGATTCGCAGCGGTGGCGAGGACCGTCATAGCATAACGGTCCTCGGCAGGCGTCACCGGTTTGTCGAGCTTAAAGGCGGGAGAGCCGGCCGGCATAAAGAGCACGGCATCCAAGTCGAGCGACTCGCGCGCCTGCTCGGCGGTAACCAAGTGACCGTAATGAATCGGGTCGAAGGTGCCACCCATAATGCCAAGCCGAAACTCCTGCCCGTCTTCTAGAGGAAGCTCGGGCAGACCGATTCCACCGCGCAGCGACATGGCTTACTCGCCCTCCGGGGTCTCAACAACGTCGACTTCGGTAGTGCCTTCGGAACCCTCGGTGACATCAGCCACGTCCGAACCCTCGGCCGCTACGTCAATAACCTCAACGCCTTCGTCCTCAAGCTCCTCCTCGTACTCCGAGAAGTCCTCGGCGCCCTCAAAGTCAAAGGCGCGCTGGCAAATGCGGACCTCGTCGCCCGCACGGCAGCCGGCCTTCTCGAGCGCGTCGTCAACACCCATGCGCGCAAACTTATGCTGCAGGTAGATGACGGCTTCCTCGTTTTCCCAGTCGGTCTGGATGACCATACGCTCGATGGCGCGACCGACCACACGGAAGGCATGGGGCTCTTCCTGAACAATGCGGAAACGCTTCTCACGCTGCAGGCGACGGCGCTCCCACTCATCGTCGCGCAGGTCAACCGGCTCATCGGAGACAGCCAACTCGGCGCGCAGCTTAGCCACCTGCTCGCCCACGGCAAGCATCAGCGTGTTGAGGCCGGCGCCCGTCACAGCAGACACGGCAAAGAACATATGTCCATCGTCAAGCGCGGCGCGTTTGAGGTCGGCAATCTTGTCAGCCGTGCCCGGCGCATCGCACTTGTTAGCGACGACGATCTGCGGTCGCTCAGAAAGCTCGGCGCCATACTGCTCGAGCTCGCGGTTGATGATGCGATAGTCCTCGACCGGGTCGCGATCCTCAAAACCACCCGTCATATCGACGACATGCATGATGAGTGCCGTGCGTTCGATGTGGCGCAGGAACTGATGGCCCAGGCCCTTGCCCTCGCTCGCACCCTCAATGAGGCCGGGGACGTCGGCAACGACATAAGAGTACTCGCCGGCACGCACCATACCCAGGTTGGGCACGAGCGTGGTAAACGGATAGTCGGCAATCTTGGGTCGGGCGGCGCTCATACGCGCGATAAGCGAGGATTTGCCCACCGAGGGGAAGCCCACGAGCGCGGCATCGGCCATGAGCTTCATCTCGAGCTCAATCCAGTGCTCCTCGGCCGGCTCACCCAGCTGGGCGAACGCGGGCGCGCGGCGCACCGACGTCACAAAGTGCGTATTGCCCAGGCCACCGGCGCCACCAGGGGCCACGACAACGCGCTCGCCATCATGCACCAAGTCGGCAATCTCGAACATCGGGGTCTGCGTCTCGGGGTCGAGCTCGCGCACCACGGTGCCCATGGGAACCTTAAGGATCAGGTCCTCGCCGCTCTTGCCATTGCGGCGGGCGCCCTGACCGTGCGTTCCGCGCTCGGCACGAAAGTGATGCTTAAAGCGGTAATCGATCAGTGAAGACAGCTGTGCGTCGGCCTGGATGACGACGTTGCCGCCACGACCGCCGTCGCCACCATCGGGGCCGCCCTTGGGAACAAATGCCTCGCGCCTAAACGACATGCATCCGGCTCCGCCGTCGCCGCCGCAAACGTTAATTCGGCTGATATCGGTGAACTGTGACAACAGAATCGCCTCCTACAAAAAAGAGGGAG
>URZN01000109.1 GCA_900552345.1 uncultured Collinsella sp.
TACGGCGCTCGTAATGACCACAGACTTGGCACCCAGCTCACGCACGGCGTCCACAAGGACGCGGACCTCGTCGGGCGTGATTTGCTCTGCAATGGGCGTATCGGCAAGCAGGCACGCCTCGGTATAGTTGGGCACCGCGTAGTCTGCGCACTCCAGCAGGTGCCGCATAAGGCCAATCGTGGACTCGGGCACGCCGGCGTAGAGCTTACCGTTGTCGCCCATGATGGGGTCGACGAACACCTTGGTGCCCTTTTGCGCACGGCGGTGGCAAAAGTCCGAGATGATGCGTGTCTCTTCCTCGGTCACGATAAAGCCGGTCGAGATGGCGTCGAATTCAAAGCCGAGCTCTTCCCAGATAGCGAGGCTTTGGCGCACGTACTCCGTGGTGTCGTGGATGTAGAACTTGGGGTAGTTGAGCGTGTCGGAAACGAGCGCCGTCGGCAGGTTATGGATACGGTAGCCCATGTGCGACAGCACCGGCAGCATGGCGGAAAGCGCGACCTTGCCGTAGCCGCACATATCGTTAATCAGCAGCAGCTGAGTATTCTTCATGAGGGTCTCCCTTGGTTCGGGCGCGGCGCGGCAGCGCCACAGTGCGACTAAGTGTAGCGCAGGGGACGTTGCGAGCGAAGTCGAGCGGCACGAAGGGCAAATTGTTGCGGAAAGGTTTCGGAAACGAGGGGCTAACTTGCTTCATTGCGGCTCATTTGCCGCCACTTATTCAGTGCCATTTCAAAACTATGCCGGATTACGGGGCTGAACCTGAATGAGCCAACCACACCCCCTATTTTCAAATCATAGCGAGCCTTCTACCTGCGGTTTTCTTTTTACCAATTTCGGCATGGTCGGCAATCCGTCGTTCAGCCCCGTAATCCGGCATAGTTTTTAAGTTAGTCGTTGGGGACGTTCTTAAATGACTAGGCAAACAAGAACGTCCCCAACGACTATCCCAACAAGGGCAACGCCGATGTTTTGGCGAAGTCAGCGAAAACCCGCCAGAGCGAGCAAGGTGCCTTGAAACGAGGCGGCATTGACCTTCTGGTCATGCCGCCGAAGTTGAAAGGCAGATTGCCGCTCTGGCGGGTTTGCAGCGTCGAGCCGTTACGCGGTTTGGTAAAACCGCGTAACCACTAGTTTGGTACCTTGACAATCAATCTATGCGCTCCTAAATTAGTTAGGCACAAAACAATTTCTCTACCTAACTAAGGAAAGGAGCGAAGCTTAGATATGTGTGTTGAAGCACTCGTCCTTCCGCATGAGCCCGGCGGTGACCCGTCGCAACCGGTAGACATACCCGAAGCGGTCAGCGCTGAAGACAAACTCGCCAAGCGCATCCTGAGCGGCCTGGGCTTTTGCGGCCATTACATGCATTTTCATGGCGGAGGCGTGTCCGGCAAGGCGCCCATCATCTGCCTGCTGGCCAAGCAGCCCGGCGGCGAGATGTCGCAGCAGGAACTCGGCATGCACTTTGACCTCAAACCGGGGTCGCTTTCCGAGATCCTGTCCAAGCTCGAGGTCAACGGCCTCATCGAGCGCAGCCGTAACCCCAAGGATCGACGGCAACTCACCATTCGCCTGACCGAAACCGGCCGGGAAAACGCCCGCATCGACCAGGCGGCCCGCATCCGCTTTAGAGAACGGGCCTTTAGCGCGCTCACCCATGACGAGCGCGAAGACCTCGCCGAAATGCTCGATAAAATCCGTGTAACCTGGGAGGAACTGGATGATTAAAACCCTCATGGGCAGCATCCGCGACTATATGAAAGTCGCTGTTGCCACGCCATTGCTCGTGCTTGGCGAGGTGCTCTGCGAGATGCTGATTCCATTTATCACCGCCAACCTGATCGACGCCATCAAAGACGGCACCACCGTAGCCGAGATGCTTCCCACCGCAGGCTTTTTGGTGCTCATCGCGCTGACGTCGCTTGCTTTTGGCGCCGCTGCCGGCGTCACCTGCAGCCATGCGAGCTGCGGCTTCGCCAAGAACCTGCGTCACGACCTGTTCTACAAGATCCAGACGTTCAGCTTTGCCAACATCGATGAGTTCTCGAGCTCCTCGCTCGTCACGCGTCTGACCACTGACATCAACAACGTTCAGCAGGCCTTTATGATGATCATCCGTATCGCCGTGCGCGCGCCGCTGGTCTTGATCTTCGCCTTTACCATGGCATTTATCATGGGCGGCAGCGTCGCCATGGTCTACCTGGTCATCATTCCGCTGCTGGGCTTTGGACTGTTCTTTATCATCTTTAAGGTACGCCCCATCTTCTCGCGCGTGTTCCACAAGTACGACGCCCTTAACGAGTCCGTCGAGGAAAACGTCACCGGCATGCGCGTGGTCAAGAGCTACGTGCGCGAAGACTTTGAGAAGGAGAAGTTCGCCACCGCCGCGCGCGACGTCCAGATGGACTTCACCCGCGCCGAGAAGCTGCTCGCCTTTAACAACCCCATGATGAACATCTGCGTCAACGGCGCATTTGTCGTCATCATCTACCTGGGATCCAAGCTCATCATCACGAGCCAGGGCACGCTGTTCGACGTGGGCCAGCTCTCCTCGATCTTTACCTATGGCTTCCAGATCCTCATGAGCCTGATGCAGCTGTCGATGATCTTTGTCATGGTGACCATGGCCGACGAATCGGCGCACCGCATTACCGAGGTGCTGGCCGCCGAGCCCACGATCGCCGATCCCGCCGAGCCCGTGCTCGAGGTTGCCGACGGTTCCATCGACTTTGACCACGTGAGCTTTAAGTATTCCGCGCATGCGAAGCGCCAGGCGCTCGACGATATCGACCTGCACATTAAGAGCGGCGAGACCATCGGCATCATCGGCGGCACCGGCTCGGCCAAGTCCACGCTCGTAAACCTCATCGCCCGCCTGTACGACGCCACCGAAGGCACCGTGCGCGTGGGCGGCATGGACGTGCGCGACTACGACCTGGACGCCCTGCGCCACCAAGTGGCCATGGTGCTACAGAAAAACGTGCTGTTTAACGGCACCATTGCCGAGAACCTGCGCTGGGGCGACCCGAACGCCACCGACGAGGAAGTCCGCGAGGCGGCACATCTGGCCTGCGCCGATGAGTTTGTCGACGGCTTCCCCAAGGGCTATGACACCTGGATCGAGCAGGGCGGCTCCAATGTCTCGGGCGGTCAGAAGCAGCGCCTGTGCATTGCGCGCGCTCTGCTGCGTCGCCCCAAGATCTTGATCCTGGACGACTCCACCAGCGCCGTCGACACCAAGACCGACGCCAAGATCCGCGCAGGGTTGGCAAGCTATCTGCCCAACACGACCAAGCTCATCATCGCCCAGCGCATTAGCTCCGTGCAGGACGCAGACCGCATCATCGTCATGGAGGGCGGCCGTATCGCTCAGATCGGCAGCCATGACGAGCTACTCAAGACGAGCGAGATCTACCGCGAGACCTTTACCTCGCAAAACAAGATGTCTGCCGAAGGCGAAGGAGCCGTCGAGGCCGACACCGAGGCATCCGCAACGCAAGCTCAGACCCAGGAAGGAGGCGAGGCACATGAGTAAGGCAACGACCGCCGAGCGCGCGCTCAACCGCAAGGGCGGCACCATGTCGCGCCTCATCAAGACGCTCTTTGGCTTCTACCCCGTGCTTTTGCCCCTCGTCGTCGTCGGCGTGGTGCTCTGCGCCATCATCAACTCCATCGGCGCGACCTTCCTTCAGAGCGCCCTGCAGATTATTAGCGAATCGTGGCAGTCGGGCGATTGGACGACCGCGCAGCCCAAGATTCTGCAGCTCGTGACCACCCTCGCCTGCATCTACGGCGTCGGCATCCTGTCCTCGCTCTTCTGGAACCGCGCCATGGCCATCGTCACGCAGGGCTCACTCGAGAAGCTGCGCGAGAAGATGTTCAACCGCATGCAGGACCTGCCGATTCGCTACTTCGACACGCACCAGCGCGGCGACATCATGAGCCACTACACCAACGACATCGACACGCTGCGCCAGATGATCAGCCAGTCGCTGCCCAACCTGCTCATGACGACCATCGTCATCGTCACGGTGTTCTTTATCATGCTGTACTACAGCGTGTGGATGTGCCTGGTCATTGTGGCCGGCGTCGTCTTTATGACCTTTATGACCAAGCTGCTCGGTTCCAACTCCGCGCGTTTCTTTATTGCACAGCAGACCGAGCTCGGCGTGGTCGAGGGCCATATCGAGGAAGTCATGAACGGCCAGAAGGTCGTCAAGGCATTCTGCCACGAGTCTGCCGCCGAGGCCGATTTTGACGAGCGCAACGAAAAGCTCTTCGAGGTCTCGCAGAAGGCCAACATGTACGCCAACATCCTCATGCCCATCCTGATGAACCTGGGCAACCTGCTCTACGTACTGGTCGCACTGGCAGGCGGCATTTTCCTGGCGCTGGGCGTGCCCAACCTGAGCATCTCGGGCATGACGCTGTCCATCGCCGTCGTGGTGCCGTTCCTCAACATGACTAAGCAGTTCTGCGGACAGATCGGTCAGATCTCGCAGCAGATCAACGCCGTGGTCATGGGCCTCGCCGGCGCCGACCGTATCTTTGAGCTCATCGACGAGAAGCCCGAGACCGACGAAGGCTACGTGACGCTCGTCAACGCGCAGGTGAACCCCGATACTTGGCAGCTCGAGGAGGCCGACCACCACACCGGCATGTGGGCGTGGAAACATCCGCACCGCGCAACCGGCGAGATCGAGTATGTGCCGCTGCGCGGCGACCTGGTCATGGACAACGTCGACTTTGGCTACACGCCCGACCACGAGGTGCTGCACGGTGTGTCCGTGTTTGCCAAGCCGGGCCAGAAGGTCGCGTTTGTCGGCGCCACCGGTGCCGGTAAGACGACCATCACCAACCTCATCAACCGCTTCTACGACATTGCCGACGGCAAGATTCGCTACGACGGCATCAACGTCAACAAGATTCGCAAGGCCGATCTGCGCCGCTCGCTGGGCGTCGTGCTGCAGGACGTGAACCTGTTCACCGGCACCGTGATGGATAACATCCGCTACGGCAACCTGGACGCTACCGACGAGGAGTGCATCGCGGCGGCCAAGCTCGCCGGCGCAGACGACTTTATCACCCGCCTGCCCGACGGCTACGACACGATGCTCACCGGCAACGGCGCACAGCTGTCGCAGGGCCAGCGCCAGCTGATTTCGATCGCACGTGCTGCCGTCGCCGATCCGCCGGCAATGATTCTGGACGAGGCCACGAGCTCCATCGACACCCGCACCGAGGCCATCGTGCAGGCAGGCATGGATAAGCTCATGGAAGGTCGCACGACGTTTGTCATCGCGCACCGCCTGTCCACCGTGCGCAACTCCGACGCGATCATCTGCCTGGACCACGGCCGCATTATCGAGCGCGGCAACCACGACGAGCTGATCGCCAAGCGCGGGTATTACTACCAGCTCTATACCGGAGCGTTTGAGCTGGAGTAG
>URZN01000110.1 GCA_900552345.1 uncultured Collinsella sp.
GATAGGAGCCTCTTTTGAAGCTCATCATCGCCGAGAAAAACGACGCCGCGCGTCAGATTGCCGAGCGTCTGTCCACGGGCAAGCCCAAAAAGGACAAGGTGTACAACACCGCCATCTACCGTTTTGAGTGGAAGGGCGAGGAGTGCGTGACCATCGGCCTTGCCGGTCACATCCTAGCGCCCGATTTTTGCGACAGCGTGCTGTTCGATAAAAAGCTGGGCTGGTATTCGGTCACCGAGGACGGCGAGATGCTGCCGGCCGACATACCCGATGGCCTGGCGCGTCCGCCCTACGACACCAAGCGCAAGCCGTTTCTTGCCGATGGCATCTCAATCAAGGGCTGGAAACTCGAGAGCCTGCCTTACCTCACCTGGGCGCCCGTCATTAAGCTACCGGCCGAGAAGGAACTCATTCGTTCGCTCAAGAACCTCGCTAAAAAGTCTGACAGCGTCATTATCGCCACGGACTTCGATCGCGAGGGCGAGCTAATCGGTTCGGACGCCCTCAACAAGGTGCGCGAGGTGGCGCCGGACTTGCCGGTTGCCCGCGCCCAGTACTCTTCGTTTACCAAGGCCGAGATCACGCAGGCCTTCGATAATCTCGTCTCACTCGACCAGAATCTGGCCGACGCCGGCGAGAGCCGCCAGCACATCGACCTCATTTGGGGTGCGGTGCTCACGCGCTACCTGACGCTCGCCAAGTTTGGCGGCTTTGGTAACGTGCGCTCTGCCGGCCGTGTGCAGACGCCGACGCTTGCCCTGGTGGTCGAGCGCGAGCGCGAGCGCATGGCGTTTGTGCCCGAGGACTATTGGCAGATTCGCGGCATGGGCGCCGCGCAGGGTGCTGCCGAGGACGACCGCTTTAAGATTGCGCACAAGACGGCACGCTTTACCGACAAGGATGCTGCCGAGACAGCGTACGGCCACGTTGACGGCGCTACGACGGCGACCGTTGCCGCGGTGACCAAGCGCTCGCGTAAGCAGCAGCCGCCCACGCCGTTTGCGACCACCTCGCTGCAGGCTGCCGCCGCGGCCGAGGGCATCTCGCCTGCGCGCACCATGCGCATCGCCGAGTCCCTCTACATGGCGGGCCTCATCAGCTACCCGCGTGTCGACAACACTGTGTACCCCGCGACGCTCGATCTGGGCGCCGTGGTGAGCGACCTTGCAAAGATTAATCCGGCGCTGGCGCCCGTATGCAAAAAGGTGCTCGCCGGCCCCATGAAGCCCACGCGCGGCAAGGTCGAGACCACCGACCACCCGCCTATCTACCCTACGGGCGAAGGTGATCCGTCCACGCTCGATGGCGGCCAGCGCAAGCTCTACGACCTCATCGCCCGCCGCTTCCTGGCGACGCTTATGGGTCCCGCGACCATCGAGAACACCAAGCTCGAGCTCGACGTGAACGGCGAGCCGTTCGTGGCTTCGGGCGATGTGCTCGTGACCCCGGGTTTCCGCGAGGCGTACCCGTACGGTCTCAAGCGCGACGAGCAGATGCCGCTGCTGGAGCAGGGCGATACGGTCGACGTGTTCGACATTAAGCTCGAGGCCAAGCAGACCGAGCCGCCCGCGCGCTACAGCCAGGGCAAGCTCGTGCAGGAGATGGAAAAGCGCGGCCTGGGTACCAAGTCCACGCGCGCGAGCATCATCGAGCGCCTGTACGCCGTGCGCTATCTCAAAAACGATCCCGTGGAGCCGAGCCAGCTGGGTATCGCCATCATCGATGCGCTGTCGCGGTTTGCCCCGCGCATCACGAGCCCCGATATGACCAGCGAGCTCGACGGCGACATGACCCGCGTGGAGCGCGGCGAGGACACCGAAGAGCATGTCGTGACGCACTCGCGCGCGCTGCTGGCCGGCGTGCTCGACGAGCTGCTCAAGCATACGCAGGAGCTGGGCGACGCCATCAGCGACGCCGTCACGGCCGATGCGCGCGTGGGCGCCTGCCCCAAGTGCGGCAAGGACTTGGTTATGAAGACGAGCGCCAAGACCCGCGGCAGCTTTATTGGCTGCATGGGCTGGCCCGACTGCGACGTGACCTATCCGGTGCCGAGCGGCGTCAAGGTGAGCCCGCTCGAGGGCGAGGCGGCCGTGTGCCCCGAATGCGGTGCACCGCGCATTAAGTGCCAGCCGTTCCGCCAGAAGGCCTTCGAGATCTGCGTGAACCCGACGTGTCCCACCAACTACGAGCCCGACCTTAAGGTGGGCGAGTGCAAGGTGTGCGCCGAGGCCGGACGCCATGGTGATCTGATTGCACACAAGAGCGAGAAGAGCGGCAAGCGCTTTATCCGCTGCACCAACTACGATGACTGCGGCGTGAGCTATCCGCTGCCGGCGCGCGGCAAGCTCGAGGCGACGGGCGAGACCTGCCCCGAGTGCGGCGCCCCCATCGTGGTGGTCAACACCGCGCGCGGCCCGTGGCGCATCTGCGTCAACATGGACTGCCCGACCAAGGAGAAGAAGCCCGCCCGCGGCCGCAAGATCACGACCAAGGCGAGCACGGCGAAGAAGACCACGGCAGCAAAGAAGACTGCTGCCAAGAAGACGACGGCCAAAAAGACGACTGCCAAGAAGTCGACTACCAAAAAGACCGCTGCCGACAAGTAACCGAGCACATATAGACACGGCGGGGCCGGGCGCGCAAATGCAAATGCGTGCCCGGCCCCACTTCTAAGTTGCGGTGAAATAGGGACTGTTTTTGCTGGCAAAAGGCCTAATTGATCCCTATTTCACCGCAAGTTATGATCAGTTGTTGGGATTACTTCACTTCGACGGGTGCAGCGCCGGGGTAGCGGTCCTCAAAGTCCAGACGGTATTTGTTGTCGTTGGTGCCCGCTACGTTGTCGCGCGCCAGCGGCGCCACGATCTCGTCCTTGTGGTTGGCGGGGCTGGAGTACTCAAGGCTGATCTCCCAGGCATCGCAAATCACGTCGATGCGGTTCTCCAGATCGTCGTAGAGCGTGATGATGTCTTTCCACGAGCCGTAATTCTGCGAGTCGATGGGAACGTCCAGGTCCTCGACCTCGTCCTTCAGGTCGCCGATCTGATTCTCGAGCGCCTCGGCGGCATCGCTGGCAGATTGGCGCGAGCTGCGGTCATCCTTAAGGTAATACGTGTTGAATGCGGTGGCGCAGTCGCGGACCTGCTGGTCAAGATCGGAGAGCCTGCTGTAGTAGGAGCTCAGCTGGTCGTAGACGTTCTGCTCGCTGATGGTGGCGGCATCGTGGGCGTCATCGTCATCATCGTCAAGCTTGTTGGGGTCGCCCTTGACGGACGCATCGTCGTTATCGTGGTCGATCTTGACCTTCTCGATCGTCGTGCCCTTGGTATCATCGGCGCCCTTGTCGAAAGGCTTGATCATAAAGAACACAACGAGCGCGATAATCACGACGATTAGCGCGGCGATGATGCCGATGAGCAGGGCGTTGTTGTTTTTGGGCGCGGCGGGAGCACCGGCCTGCGGAGCAGCGGTCGGTATGGGCTGCTGCGGTGCGGAGCCGGCTGGCGTCGCCCATTGCTGCGTCGTGCCGACTTCGGGCTGGGGAGCGGGCACGGGCTGATGGGCGGACTGTACGGTCACGTCTGCCTGCGCATCCTCTTGCGACTGAGAGGCCTGGCCATCATCGGTTACCGGCGTTCCGCAGCTGGTGCAGAAGCGCTCGTCGTCATTCAGAAGCTTGCCGCAATGGGTACAAAACCGGGGCATGATGGTTCCTTCCACTCGATGTGTTGGCTAGATTATAAGGTGGTTCAGGTGCGGTTGGGCCGCGCCGACCCAACTGGTTATGTGAGGATGATCATGTCGCGCAAGCCCTGTCGCATGCGTCACAATGAGTGCGGCGTGCTGGGTGTCCGGCGCGGCCGTTTATCGACGGCTCGGTAGAATGCGATGGTGGGGGGTGAGTCTGTGTACTGCGGCGAGCAAAGTCGGGGTGGTGGCGACAACGTGGAGGCGTTCCGGTTCCCGCCGGGGGATGCGCCCCTCGCTGTGCGCGATTGCTCGCGTCGGGTGTTTTGTGCCGGGATGTTGACAGGAGTGCTTGCCTCGGTGATGAGTCTCGGCGGTTGTGCCGCTCGCCGCAACGAGGCTGAGGGCTCCGCTGTCCCTGCCAAACAAAAAGCGAATCATCCGTCCGCTCAAAAGGCGGAAGCTGTCTCCCGGGCTTCTTGGATTGCCGGCCTTCAGCAAGATATCGAAGCCCTTGTCGAGCCGTATGGTGGGTCTACCTCGGTCTATGCTGTGGCGCTTGATCCTCAAACGTTCGCGTCGCTCGATGGTGAAGCCGCTGTGGCGCCGGACGCGCGACATGTGGCGGCAAGCATCATCAAGCTTCCCGTTCTCGCTTGTGCGCTCGAGACCGTGGCGGCGGGCGAGCTGCCCCTCGACGAGCAGATAACGGTAACGCAACAGGATATCGTGGGTGGCAGCGGCAACATTCAGTCGCACGGCGCGGGTGCGTCGTACAGTATTGACGAGCTGCTGCACGCTATGATCGCCCAGAGCGATAACGTGGCAGCGAACCTTGTTATCGGCAGACTTGGCATGGATACGGTCAATGAAACGTGTGCCGCATTGGGGCTGACCCAGACCGTGCTCGCTCGTTTGATGATGGACACCGAGGCCCAGGCACAAGGTCGCGAGAACTATACGAGCGCCCGTGATGCTGCGGCCGTGTTGCAGCGGCTGGCGGCGGGGACAATCGCGACGCCCGAGCTGTGCGAGCGAGCGCGCGGATATCTGCTGGCGCAGGAAGACGCGCGTGGTATTGTCGAGGGCGTTCCCGGCGGCGTTTTGGTCGCGCACAAAACGGGCAGTCTGGCGAATGCTCAGCACGATGCCGCAATCGTCTACGCCGAGCGCCCTTACGTGCTGGCAATCCTCACCCAAGACCTCGAACGCGAGCAAGCCCTAGCCCTCGAGCGCGACATTTCCTTCGCCATCAACGCCCGCGCCCACTCCTAACTTGCGGTGAAATAGGGATTGTATTTGCTGCTAGAAGGCGTATTCAGTCCCTATTTCACCGCAACTTTGGAAAGGCACCTTTAGCCGTTGGGGACGTTCTTAAACGACTAGTCATTAAAGAACGTTCCCAACGGCTAGTCATTTAAGAACGTCCCCAATGACTAGGTGGGATTTGGGGTGCGCCGGACGCTGGGGTATCATGGCTTGGTTGCTATAACTTGCATTTTCGCGCCTTGTAGGAAGGGGCTGCGCCCATGGCTTTTGAGCCCGCTCAACATAGCTTTATCACGCTCGAGGGCGTCGACGGCGCCGGCAAGTCCACGCAGGCGCGTCTGCTGGCCCGCGCGCTCGACCTTGCTGGCTATCAGGTCGTAACTCTGCGCGAGCCGGGCGGCACCGCCATCGGCGAAAAGATCCGCGCCCTGCTGCTCGACCCCGCCAATACGGCGATGGGCGACACCTGCGAGCTGCTGCTCTACGA
>URZN01000111.1 GCA_900552345.1 uncultured Collinsella sp.
GTCATATGCCATGAGCATCCTCATTCATATCGCTTGCGAGCATCCATAGTATCAGCCACGGTCCCAAAACGCGCCGCGCGCCGCCAATCATCACCGAACCAAACGGATGAACGGTCCTGTATATAGGACTTTGACGCGACGTTCACCACAACACTCACTCAGCGCAAAAAACAAAAGGGCGCCCCGGTTTCCCAGAGCGCCCTTCTTAGAACAAGATTGTTGCGTTGCAGCAAATGCTACTCGGCAGGAGCCTCAGTCTCGACCTCGGCGGTCTCGGCCTCGGCGACCTCAGCGGCCTCCTCGACCTCAGCCTCGGCAGCGAGCTCCTCGGCGGTAACGCCGACGAGAACGACAACCTCGGCCTTGATCTCGCGATACAGCGAGATGGCAACGGTGTGGGCACCGGCAACCTTGATGGGCTTACCGAGCTCGACGCGCTTGCGGTCGATGTCCATACCGAGCTGAGCCTTGATGGCGTCAGCGATCATAGCGGCGGTAACGGAGCCAAAGAGGATGCCCTCGTCGCCGACCTTGACGTCAACGGTGACCGTCTTGCCCTCAAAGGCAGCTTTGGTCTCGTTGGCGGTAGCCAGACGGACGGCCTCGCGCTTGGCAATGTTGTTGCGACGCTCGTCAAGCTGCTTGAGGTTGCCCTTGGTGGCGGCAACAGCGAGCTTCTTGGGGAACAGGAAGTTCTCAGCGTAACCCTGAGCGACCTCTACGACGTCACCCTCGCCGCCCTTGCCCTTGATCTCATCGAGAAGAATAACCTTCATGATGCGTCTCCCTTCTTAGCCGCGGTCGCGGTTGCCACGAGAGGAAACCACGGGGACGGTGTACGGCAGGAGAGCCATCTCGCGGGCGCGCTTGATGGCGTTGGCGATGTCATGCTGATGCTGCGTGCAAGCGCCAGTGACGCGACGAGGCTTGATCTTGCCACGGTCGGTCATGTACTTACGGAGAAGCTGAGTGTCCTTATAGTCGATGAACTCAGTGTTCTCCTTGCAGAACTGGCAGTACTTACGACGCGGCTGACGTGCAGAAAAATCATTAGCCATGTCAAAATACCTTTCATTTGGCAACTCCGGCGAACCGAAGCCGCCTCTCACTCAAAAATAGGTGAACAACCCTTAGAACGGGATGTCCTCATCGTAGACGTCGACCGCGGGCGGCGTTGCCATCGGTGCGGCAGGACGTGCTGCGGGCGCGGGAGCTGCGGGGGCGTAACCGCCCTGATCGTAGCCACCCTGGCCACCACGGGAGCTCATAAACTCGATCTCATCGACGATGACCTCAAGCTTGCTCCGGCGCTGGCCGTCGCGCTCCCAAGAGCTGTAGCGCAGCTTGCCCTCGATCGCGACCTTGTTTCCCTTTGCCAGGAAACGGCTCACGGCCTCGGCGCGGGTGCCGAACATGGTGCAGTCGACAAAGTTGGGATAGTCCTCCCACTCGCCAGTCTGCACGTTGCGGCGACGATCGTTCACGGCGACGCCAAAGGACAGAACCTGGGTTCCGCCGGCGGTGGCTCGCAGCTCGGGATCGCGGGTGAGGTTACCGGTGATGTTCACTCGATTGATGCTCATAACTCACTACTTCCTCTTGGGGCACAAGCCCAGTCCAAAACGACAGTCTTACTCCTGGTCGTCGCGACGGACGATCATGTGGCGGACCACAGCGTCGGTGATGCGCAGGACGCGATCAAGCTCGGCGATCTGGGTAGGATCTGCGTGGAAGTTGATGAGGGTGTAGTCACCATCGGTGAGGTCGTTGATCTCGTAGGCGAGCTTGCGCTTGCCCCACTCGTCAACGGAGTCGACCTTGCCAGCGCCCTCAGCGATCGTGGTATCGATACGCTTCATAACAGCGAGACGAGTCTCGGGGTCGAGCGACGGGTCAACAAAGAACAGCAGTTCATAAGCCTTCATATTGTCACCTCCTCTGGGCAAATGTGGCTTCAGGTCGTGAAGGTGCGCCTGAAGCAGGAAAAGACTTGGTAATAATATCTTTCAACCTCCTAGGCTGCAAGAATATGCAGCTACAACCTCATGACCTCCACATATGCCCATACTCGCACGACGTTTCATGCGCATTCCAACCAAATGCTGACCAAAAGCTTGACGGATCTGTGGACAAGATACGGTGCCGTGAGGACAAGCTGAGCCAAGTCGCAGGTCAACGGGCGCATGGTTGTGGTCACAAAATGCATACCAGTGGCCCACAGCACCACCCAAAGATTTTTAAATTCATTGCCAAATCGCTTATAAATACCCCTTTTGAACAATTGAGTTGATCAACTACGCTGGTCGGAAGCCGTTTTTTGGCATCTCAAACCCCGCTGCAACGCCAAACGCGGCCAAGCGTTTTAAAAAATGCCAACTTTTCTGTTTGCACTTTGCGATTCCTCGTGTATACTGACTTTCGCATTTAACGGAGAGTTGTCCGAGTGGCCGAAGGAGCACGATTGGAAATCGTGTAGGCGTCAAAAGCGTCTCCAGGGTTCAAATCCCTGACTCTCCGCCAGTTAATTCCAAAGCAGGCCTTCGAGCCTGCTTTGTTTTTACCCCACGCGGAGGGGTGGCAGAGTGGTTGAATGCGGCGGTCTCGAAAACCGTTTGGCCTGTATAAGGTCACGAGGGTTCGAATCCCTCCTCCTCCGCCATTTAGATTGAGAGAGCTCCCGAGAATGGGAGCTTTTTTGTTATCGAAATACGTCTCGATCCCACGCTTCCCCAAACATGTACGTCACCCTCCAAAACCGACATTTTTCGACATCTTTGAAGGCTGACGTACACGTTTGGATTGAGTTCACGGGAGCGGCACTATTCGGAAGGTGCCTCTTCGTCTCGCATGCCCTTCCAGTTGCGAATAAGCGCCTTGCGTAGTTCGTTTTGCTCTCGCTGGTACCCGGTGTCGGTACAGCGAGGCATGCCGAGTGCTTCGCGAATGTTGTTCATGGCGCGGTGAAAGGCGAGCTGGCTGCCGAACTGAGCCGAAGTGAGCGTAACGATTCGATATCCCATTTGGGAGAGAACGGCCTCTCGCTCCGCATCTGCTCCCTTGCGCTCGAACTCATCGTGAAAACCGCCCTTATATTCGATACCGAGCTCCCTGCGCTTATAGGTAATGAGGGCATCGATTTTGAGTGTTCGGGCTTTTGTGCAATGCCAGAGACGTTGAGGGATCTCGAGCGGTTTGTTGAGTTCGATACCTCGGATACCAACGCCGCCTTCGCTTGTTGGGAGCGAGAGGGCAATTGCCGAAGCGGTCTCCATAGGCGAGGCCGAGTGATCGTAGATGTGCCTGAGCGCGAGCCGTGCACGTGTGGCACCGGGTTTGCCGGGGTGCCGATCGAGCAGTTTGGTTATTTCATCCTTGGAGGTAGTGGCCGGTTGCCCGGTATAAGGGTCGGCGGGATTGAGCCTCATGCGATAATCGCCGCAAACTTCATAGCCATATTCGAGATATTCGATCCTATCCATCCACTCGGCAGCGAGCACAAAGGTGAAGGCTTCGTCGGTGATGAAGATTCCGGGCGTCAACTCGTTAATATGCTCGTAGGGAAGATTTTGTCCAAGAATGTGACAAACGACGCCTTTGGTACGAATTCGCTCGAATTCGAATACAACCGCGATATCGATAGTCTTAAGCATATCGGACGGAATGCCGCAGTCGGTAAGAGCCTGTCGTATGCGCGCAACACGTTGCTGGGTTGAGATGCCTTGTGCGCCTATCTGGTAGTCGTGCCGCGCAAGAGACTGAACCAAATTCTGGGGTGCATGATGGACAAGCCATGCGGTTTTATGCGAAATGAGAACAGGGGTATCCATTAAGGGCCTCTCGCTCTGAGCCGGTATCCAACTCTTATGTCCGTTGAAGTGGGGAAATATACCGGATGTGAGTAAATCAACTCACTCATGCTGTGAGCTCAATCCAAACATGTACGTCCGCCTCCAAAGATGTCGAAAAATGTCGTTTTTGGAGGGTGGCGTACATGTTTTGGATCCCTGGCATTCCAGCAATGCCATGTCAGCATCCGCTGTCAACCGTTTACCGAGCAATAGGGTCGCCACGCCCGACAACCATGTACTATGTACGGGCATTGTCTAAACCCACGATCCAAAGGACCCCATCTTGCCCGTCGTCGCTGCCATAACCATTACCTCACATGCCTCGGATGCCATGGTTGCCATCCCGTTTTGGCTCGAGATGTTCGCCGTCGTCGCGGCATCGATCTCGGGCGTGTTGGTCGCACGCGAGCACAAACTCGACCTGGTGGGCGCCGTCGCGCTCGCCGTGGTCTGTGGACTGGGCGGCGGTCTTTTGCGCGATATGACGCTGCAGGTGGGCAACGTCTACATCCTCAACCAACCGATGGCGCTCCCGCTCTCCATCGCCACCGCGGCCATCATCTACATCTTCCCGGCAATCGTCGACAAGCCCGAAAAGCTCATTCCCCTGCTCGATATCATCTCGGTGGGTATTTATGCGGCAACCGGCGCAGACAAGGCGCTGGTCTACGGCTTTGCGCCGGCGGTGTGCATCATGATGGGCTTTTTTACCGCGGTGGGCGGCGGCATGCTGCGAGATGGTTTTATGGGTGTGGTGCCGGGTATCTTCCAGCGCACCAACTTCTATGCCATCGCGGCCATCGCCGGATCGGCAAGCTATGTTTGCCTTGTCATGAGCGGCTTGGTCAGCAATGTCGTCGCACTGGTCGTTTGCGTCGTGGTGACCATGGGACTACGCTGGCTGTCGCTGCGCTTTGATATCAAAAGCCCCACCGAGGATGACATCGCACGCTTTTTGCACCGCAAAAAGTAGGTGGCGCGGGCTCATCCTTCGAAATGCAACCGAGAGGTTCTTTTAGAGCGCCCACGCGTTGGGTACCCTGTTAGATGCATATCGAGCATCTGACGAAGGATTCACTATGCCCTGTAATCAATTCCCGTTGACCCAGCGCCGTAAAGCATGGGGCCGCATCACCATCCTGTTCGCGCTCATCGCGCTGGCGATCACCGCGCTTCCCACGGCGTCGTTCGCCGGCACGGACACCGCAGGCAACGTACTTGCGACCGACAATGACGCCAATCCGTCCGGCGTCGAAGGTGACCTGTACTGGGCAGGTCAGGCCCTCAACTTGGACGATACGTCCATCGACCGCGATATCATCGCCGCGGGCGATACCCTCTCGATCCGCGACTGCACAGTGGGCGGCGCCGTCCGTCTGGCGGCACGCACCATCGACATTGCCAAGACCACGGTTGATGGCAGCGTGACCGTTGCTGGCCAGCATGTCGTTCTCAATTCCGACAGCACCGCTAACTGTTTCTACGCGATAGGCGAGACGGTTGCCTTGCGAGGCTCCACCAAGTCGGCAGCGCTCGCGGGCGATACGGTAACCATC
>URZN01000112.1 GCA_900552345.1 uncultured Collinsella sp.
CCGGTCTCGTGGGCTCGGAGATGTGTATAAGAGACAGATATCGCCAGCGTCTCCGTCGAGCCCATCGGCCACCAGGTGCCTCAGCGCGCAGGCAACGTCCTCGCCCGCGAGCGCATGGTTGGCGCCCGGCGACAACACGATGCGGTTGTCGCCCTCGCAGCGAATGATGGTCGCCGTGCCCGTCTCCACGTCATCGCGACGCGCCACAAACTCAACGCCCACGCCAGCATCTTGGAGCCCCGCCACGAGCGATGCACCGAACGCGTCGCGGCCGACCGCGCCAATCATGCACGTGCGCGCACCCATGCGCGCGGCGGCGACGGCCTGGTTAGCGCCCTTGCCACCGGCGTTGGTGATAAAACCGCTGCCACCGACGGTCTCACCCGCGCGCGGCATGCGCTCGCACGCCACCGAAAGGTCCATGTTCATGCTGCCGAACACCGCAACGATGCCGCGATCTGCCATGGAAACCTCCTCATCTGCGGGCCTTATGCCCACCGTCGGCCGTCGATCGTGCACTCTCGCACCTCTATAACTTTAGTTCACTTTGATGTGAACGCGCCCTTGAGGTTGCGCCAGCAGCAAGCATTCACAGGAGCAGGCAGCTACAATGAATATGTGCTGATTATCCTCGTCATTGGATGATGTTTTATGGAACAATTCCCACCATCGAACCCACGCGGCCCGCGCCGCGCGCCCGATAACCAGGCCCCGCACGAACGCCCGCGCACCGACCGCCGCGCCGACGAGTCGCGACGTGGCCCGAGCCCGCATCGAACGCCCACCAACAAGGGCGCCCACACCAACAGCGCCGCAAAAGAACAGGCGCCCGCTCGTCCCAAGTCCCGCTACATTCCTGCGCTCGACGGCCTGCGCACGCTTGCCGTCGTCGCGGTGGTGCTCTATCACCTCAACCTCACGTGGGCTCAGGGCGGCCTGCTCGGCGTCACGATCTTCTTTGTGCTTTCGGGCTATCTGATCACGCGCTTGCTGCTCAACGAAGTCGCTAAGACCGGCCGCATCGACCTTAAGAGCTTCTGGATTCGCCGCATCCGTCGCCTGGTCCCCGCCGTGGTAACGGTAGTGTTCGTGACCTGTGCGCTGTGTACCATCTTTAACCACGTGATGCTCACCAAGATGCGCCCCGACATCCTGCCGTCGCTGCTGTTCTTCAACAACTGGTGGCAGATTGCCCAAAACGTCTCGTACTTCAATGCTCTGGGCGACCCCTCGCCGCTCACGCACTTTTGGTCGCTTGCCATCGAGGAACAGTTCTACCTGATTTGGCCGCCACTGCTGTTTGCCATGGTATCCATGCATGTAAGCAAGCCCAACACGCGCCGCGTGGTTCTGGGCTTGGCTGCTGTCTCCGCCATCGCCATGATGGTGCTCTATAACCCCGCCGCCGACCCCAGCCGCGTGTACTACGGCACCGACACCCGTGTGTTCTCGCTGCTGCTGGGTGCCTGGATGGCCTTTATCCCCGATCGCGACCTGGCGCCGGTGCGTCTCGCTCATCGTTTGGGGCTCAATCGCTTGGCTGGCGCCGCCAAGCACGGCAAGAACGCCGAGGGCAAGCCTGGCGAGAAGGCCGACGAAGCAGCCGAGACCGCCCCGGCACAGCCGAGCGCCCTCGTGCGTTTTTGGTCCTCGCCCGCATCCATCGATGTGTTGGGCGTCGTGGGTCTGGTTGGCCTTGCCGCCATGGTCGCGCTCACCAACGGCTACACCGCCTTCCAGTATCGCGGAGGCACGCTGCTGTGCTCGATCCTCACACTCATGGTCATCGCGGCCTGCGTGCAGCCCCAGGGAATGGTTGCCCGCGCGCTATCCGCCGAGCCGCTCGTATGGGTTGGCAAGCGCTCGTACAGCATCTACCTGTGGCACTATCCCCTGCTGTTGCTTATGAACCCGGTCGCCAACATCAACGATACACCGTGGTGGCAGTACATTTTGCAGGTGCTGTTGGTGGTCGCCGTGGCCGAATGCTCATATCGCTTTATCGAGACGCCGTTTAGAAAGGGCGCCTTTGGGCGCACCGTATCCGAGTTCCGCGACGGCACCGCCACGCCCGCCAACTGGGTGCGCGCGCACGTCCCTGCCTGCGCAGCCTGCGCTGTCGTGTTGGTCGTTGCACTGGGCGGCCTGATCTTTGTGCCCGAGACGTCTGCGCTGAGCGGCGAGGGCGCCGAAGTTCTGAACAAGGAAGCCAAGAACGCCGCACCCACCGACCAGCAGGCGGCCGACGACACCGACAAGGACAACGACGGCTTCCCCGACGGCTCCTACGACCTGTTGATGATCGGTGACTCCGTGTCGCTGCGCGCCGTTGATTCCTTTGACGGCGTGTTCCCGCACAGCCATATCGATGCCGAAAAGGGCCGCCAGTTCGATGCGGGCCGTGCGACATTTGAGGGCTATCTTCAACAGAACCTTGCCGGCAAGATCGTGGTCTTTGCGCTGGGCACCAACGGCTTGGTAACCGACGACCAAATCGACGCCATCATGGCCGATGCAGGAGATAAGCGTATTGTGGTGTTTGTGAACACGCGCAGCCCGCAGCCGTGGGTTGGCTCTACCAACCAGGCCATCGCCAACGCCGCTACGCGCTACAAGAACGTACGCGTTATCGACTGGTACGGATACAGTGCCAACCGCAACGACCTGTTCGATGGCGATGGCACGCATCTATCGACCACTGGCGTGACTGAGTACCTCAACTTGATCCACGATGCCGTCAAGAAGGACCTGCCCGTACACCCCGAGGATCACGTCAACGATCCGCAGCCGGCAGCCGTCAAGTCTGCCACCGACGCACTCGTCAATGCGCTCGCTCTCAAGCCGCACAAGCTGGGCACCGACAAGTAACGCGCAGCCAAATCTGCTTACACCCGCAGGGGGCGTCGGCCGTGGCCGACGCCCCCTGCGGCAGTTAGGGATGCTCCCTTTGTACCAGCACCTGGAAGCACTCCTGGCGCAGCCAATGAAGACCTCTACGGATGAATTCCAAGCCGCTCCGCCCCTCCAGACATCGTTTCCGTGCCTCGCACCTGCCCCAAACAATCAAAACAAGCCCTTTTCGCCACGACCTCAAAGGTCTGTGGGCAAAAAAGGGCAAATATGAGTACTGTTACCATTTTAGTAGCAGGCAAAACCAACCGAATTGACGTTCGGGCGACCCCTACAGCCCCCTAAAGCAGCCAACCTGACTGGTTTAAGGCGTATTGAAGCCAATTTTAATGAACATACTATAGGTTATGTTCATTATCTTTTTGGATGTAAATGCTGTTCACTTAGCAACAGTACTCATATTTGGCATTTTTTGCCCACCGCCATATAACTAACGCCCTATAGCAGACAAAAAACAGGCCGCAGCCCATCGCTGCGGCCTGTTCGGAGGCAAAAGTGGGCGCTACGCGCCGTAGCCCATCGCTTGCAGCACAAACATGACGACCGTCAGCACCGTAATCACGCCGATAGTCGCCCAAGTGAGCACGTTCCATACGCGGCCGTTGCGGTTGGCGCCCATAATGTGGCGATCCGCCGCGATAACCACCTGAAATACCAGGACTACGGGCAGCAGCACGCCGTTGATGACCTGCGAGGTCATCATAATCTGGAACAAATCGACGCCAGGCATGAGCACCAACACGGCAGAAATGCCGATGATGGCCGTAATGATGCCGCGGTAAACCGGGGCCTCGTCCCAGCTGCGATCGGCGCCGCGCTCCCAACCAAAAGCCTCGCAGATGGCACTCGACGTAACGCCCGGCAGCACGCAGGCAGCCAAAAAGCTCGCTGCGACCAGGCCCGAGGCAAACAACACCGTGGACCACTGGCCCGCGATGGGCTCCAGCGCGCGGGCGGCATCGGCGGCATCGCTAATCTGAATACCCGCCGGGAACAGCACCGTACCGGTCGTGATGATAATGAAGCCCGCAATGATATCAGCAGCGATCGAGCCGCTCACGGTATCAATACGCTGCAGCACGATGTCGTCTTCGCCCGCATTCTTATCGACCACGTTGTTCTGAGCCAAGAAGATCATCCACGGCGCGATGGTGGTACCGATTGTTGCGACCACAAGCGACACGTAACTGGGATCGTTCTGAATATTGGGGACGACCAAGTCGACCGCGACCTCGCCCCAGTTGGGGCCGGCCATAAACGCGGCGACGATGTAGGTCACGAACACGCAGCTTACCAGCAGCAAAATCTTCTCGATACGCTGGAAACTGCCCGACATGGTAAGCATCCACACCAGCAACGCCACGAGCGGCACCGAGATGCTCGCCGGCACGCCAAAGAGGGCAAGGCCGCTCGCGATACCCGCAAACTCCGAAATGGTCACGGCTGTGTTGGCGATCAACAGCGCCGCCATGGCCAGCACGCTCCTGCGCACGCCAAAGCGCTCGCGAATGAGCGACGCCAGGCCCTTACCCGTGACGCATCCGCAGCGCGCCGCGGTCTCCTGCGTCACGATAAGCAGCACGGTCATGACGGGAAGCATCCAGAGCATCTTATAGCCATAGCTGGCGCCCGCGCTGGAATACGTGGCGATGCCGCCGGCGTCATTGCCCGAAAGCGCCGCCAGAAGACCGGGGCCCATGGCGCCAAAGATGGCCGCGATGGTCAGCTTTTGCTTGGTGCTCGCCTTTTGCTTCGTGTTTTGCACGCGACCACCTACCCCATGACCGACATGGTGAGCAGCACCGCGGCGATGCAGTACGCCACACACGAAATCATGACGGCGATGACGTTCATGGCGGTGCCCGACGTGTTAAGGTCGTGCTCGTCGCGCCAGAACAGCACCATCAGATAAATCACAGCGCTCATGTTGCCAACCAGGCAAATGACGGCAGCGATATTAAAGCAGCCGGTAAAGAGCTGCTCCTCAAACATAGTGGCATCGGGGAACGCGGCGGTGCGCACCAGCTGCGCGCACAGGTAGGTCACGAGCGAAAGGATCAGGCCCATGCCCGTGCTCTGGAAGAAGAATCCCAGGTACGGCTTGGGCTCGTCGTCGTGACCGTCGTACTCGAGGAAGTAGTTCTTGACGAACGACACCATGCGCGAGGCAGCCAGCAGCACGAGCGGCATGGCGCACATGGGGAACACCACCAGATGCGCGGAGCCCAGCGCCGTCCCCAGCACCGTCGCCATAATGCACGAGGCGATGCCCCACACGACGACCCAGTACTGACGATGCACGAACCAGCTGAGCACGTTCGTCGAGTCGTCCGACGCGCTATCGCCCGAGCCGACACCGGCGATCTGCAGGTCCTCCTGATGCTCCTCGGCGATAACGTCCATGGCGTCGTCGAAGGTCACGATACCCAGGATATGACGGTTCTCGTCGCAGACAGGGATGGCAACCA
>URZN01000113.1 GCA_900552345.1 uncultured Collinsella sp.
GTTTTGGCAGCGGTAGATGTGAATGGGGTCCAGGCGATATTCGCAGTCCTCGTGGCGCTCGGGCGCAAAGAATACGGCCGAGGCAAACATGGTGTAGGGCATGGCCGTCTCCTCCCCAAATAAGCTCGCCACGATGTCGGTCTTTCGGTG
Source organism: uncultured Collinsella sp. (assembly GCA_900552345.1). Classification (GTDB taxonomy): domain Bacteria; phylum Actinomycetota; class Coriobacteriia; order Coriobacteriales; family Coriobacteriaceae; genus Collinsella. Next base: position 151 of record URZN01000113.1, read on the forward strand.
CGTGTCATAGTAGCGCGCCATACGGACATACACGGCGCACGCCACGTGGCGCAGATCGCGGTGGTGGCTGCGGTCGAGCCGCGAGTTACTTAGGTTGTACGTGGAGAGGGCGTTGATGGCGGCCATGAGTCGCTCCTCGCGCACCTCATCGGGCGGAAGGGGGAGCGTGGGCTCGGAGGTTTTGCGACGCTTAGGGGTCTGGCCGGACGGTGCCGGTGCTGGTACAAGGTCTCGCGCTGCGCGGCGTAGCTCGATAAGGGCGTTATCGAACATGACGGTTTTAGAGTCGCGAAGTAGCTTGGGGTCGAGTCCGTGGAAAACGGCGTAATCCTGCAGCCACACGCGCGCAAACCGGTCGATGCCGGGCTCGAAGGCGCGATAGACATCCCAAAAGGCCTTGATCTTGTTAAAACCTTCGAGCGGATCATCTATGCCAATGCCGCAAATCAGCTCATAGAGATACAGAAAGGCAAAGGATGTAGACGTTTCCTCGACGGTTCCGCGGCGCACTTGGGCACGCCAGGTAAAGTAGCCGCGCAACTGCCGGTCGCTCATAGCATTGTAGGTGGGAAAGTACGACTTAAAGGTGCCGTTGTAGGGACAGTCGTCCTCAAAGTCGGCCATCAGCAAGCCTTGGCGGTAGAAAAGCTCGGCCTCCGATAGCCAGCGGCCCGCGCCGCCCTTGGGGTCATCCTGCCAGCGCGATATCTCGCGCATCTTGCGGTATTGGTCGGGGAGGAAATTCTGCATCTGTCGGCCGGTTTTGAGAATCGGCTCGTCTGCGTAGATTTCGTTTGAGAAGCGGGCGGACTGATGGGTCCGGGCCTCGGCCATAATGCGCTCGATGAGCATCTTGATGTCCTGGTCGGCCACCGCCCTCTCCTCTCCCTATATGGTGTCGGTGACCTCATATCATAGCACAGCATCAAACAGATGTTCGAGATATCATTCGCGGATAGATTTTTGGGACATGCCTAGAAATCTACTTTTAGGCAGGCAGTCTTTTGAGCGTTGGCGAAGGGTAGATTTGGGAGACGTGAGGCTAGAGCAACTTTGGAACATGTAGTTCGCGTGCGTGACCTTCGAGGTGTCCCAGCCTGTCAGATCAAGCGAGGTGAGTTCGAAACAACCATTGAACATCCTCTGCATGTTCGTTGTCCTCGAGGTGTCCAGCTTGGCGAAATCGACCGTGGTGAGACCCCAGCAGCCGTTGAGCCAGGACTCCGTTGTCTTTGGCCGGATTCCCTCATCGACTGCTGTGACGCTCTTGAGGCTGCTGGCGCCAGCAAAGAGCTTCTTCATGTCCTCGATGCCCGTGGTGACCCTGGTAACCGTGCGGCCGTCGAAGGTATCGCCAACGGAGAGGGCCTTGAACCTCTTGTAGAGGCCCGCAGTGTTATCCGAATACCACACGGCGAAGGCCTGCTTCTGCCCGAAGGAGAAGTCGACCGTGCCGAGCGCGAACGCGCCTCTGGTCGTAGCCTTGAGCGCGTTTGCGTTGTTCTTGGCGTCGAGCTTGCCAACAGACCAGTCCACGGAGGCTGTCTTTCCCGGGGCGAGGGTTTCGTTGGTCTTGGACAGGGTTGTGGAGCCGTTCTTGTAGGAGAGCCACGCGGACTTGTTGCCGCCCGCCACCGAGGAGCTGGCGGACAGGCTGATCGCCTCGTCGTTATTCTGGGACACGGAGACGTCGCCCAGGGAAACCTCCTCCGAGCCCACGTTCCCAATCTTCCATTCGCTCGGAGTGATGACCGTGCCGTCGTGCTTTACGAAGCAGGGGACGGTCATAGGCACGGAGACGTTGATCTGAGCCTCGTTCGCGAATGCGAAGGAGGGCGCGGCGGTGAGCGCCACCGCGAGTGAAAGGGCGCCAAGGAGGGCGCCGAGGAGTCTACCTCTTGTCCCCATCGGTGTCCCCCTCTTCGTGCGTGAAGTTATGTCCAGTCCCACCGCGCACGCGGCAGCACCGGCCATCAGGAACGGGACCCACACGGATGGGTCGCCTGTCTGTAATACGGTAAATAACTCAAGTGTTATTCCACTGTTTTCAAGGGAAGTACACCCATTACTGTATCCATTAACAAACGGTTATTCGCAGATGTCCGATGTCAAATGCACTGAACGGGAAAGATTGGGCTTGGCCGCATCGGCTCCATTTCTGGGCCATGCGTCCATCGCTGACAGCGGATAATGGGCCGTTGGGCGATACGAACAGGGCGCTTGTTCCCGGTACCATCTATCATGATACATATAATCGCAAAGCTATCGAAAACGGCGCCACCGCGACTGCCGTCGGACACATGCCGCAGCGACCTCGACATCAACCGTCGGTACTCATGGTTGCACCAAGGCGCGCCAAACGCCGGTTTCAATCCTTTGCGAGCCCCGGGACGAGAGGAACATCATGAGCAAGATACGGAAACTGATAGGTCTTGCCTCAGCGCTCACCTTTGTCATGGCGATGCTGCCGGCGTTGGCATTTGCCGAGACAACGCAGTACAACCTGTTTGTCAACGGCGAACAATTCGCCAGCGACAACCTCACTATCGCATGCGGCGAGGGAACGGCGACGTACGACCCCGACGCGCAAACCCTTACGCTAAACAAAGCGTCTATCACAAACGTACTCGGCTATGGCGGTATCAATTCGGAACTGACGGGCGATTTGGATATCGTGCTTCAGGGTGAGAACCGTATTACCTTCGATGATAATATGGGCATTATGGCTACGGGGAATATCGAGTTCTCGGGGTCTGGCAGCCTTACTATCAATGTTGCGGGGGAGACGAGGGACGGCATAAGTGCTGCCGGCAGTGTTTCGGTACGTGGAACGACCCTTATCATTAATGCCCCGGGCGGCATTGGCATTGCCAGCGACGGTTCGGTTATTGTCGATAACGCGAAGCTCACGTCGCATGCGCTATATGCGGGCGTCGACGCTGTCAATCTCACTATCAAAAACAGCAGCGTGGTTGACATTTCGGCGACGGAAAACAACTGCAACGCCGCGTACATTAGCTCCCGCGGCGGCCCTACGGGCGGTAACCTGAGCATCTCGAATTCTAACGTCGTGGCGAAAAGCCTCTTCCCCGGTCTGTTCGCCGAAGGAAACCTGACGATTGACGGCGGCTCTGCCCAATCGACCTCTACCGCCGATGCCGCTCTGTGGACAAGCGGCGATCTGACCATCAAGGGCGGCGCAAAGGTCACGCTCGCCGGCGTATATCCGGCTGGCTGTGCTGGCGATTTTACAGTCTGCGCGGCTGAGGTCGATGCCAAGAACACAAGCGTGGATAATATCCCCGCGCTCTCGGATAACCCCGTCATTTACGGTGATTTCGACCTGACGCATGCCGTCGCTGTCGATAGCGAAGGCACGGCCATCGATCTCATCGAGCACGATGGCGTCGAGCAGGCCAAGGGCTTCCTGCGCCTCTATAAGAACATCCATTTCATCACGGGCGAGAAATCCGTCACCTATAGCTTCCCCTTCACGAAGGTCGTTAAGAATGGCGGCGACATCGCTCCGGGCAAGCAGGAATTTGAGCTTGAGATTTTCAACGTCGGCGTCGGCCAGATTGAGGATTACACCGACGTGACCGTGACGGCGACCGTCGCCACCAACGGAGCGGGGGAATACGAGGGGCTCCTCACCATTAAGGGTCCCAAGAGCCAGGTTCGCGACATCACCTGTGAGGGCTTCTGCGTGCGCGAGAAGAATACAGGTGTGGCAAACTGGACGTATTCCGATGCTGTCTACCAGATTTTCTGCCATGAGTACACGATTGCGGATGGCGCCCGGTCGGCCACCCAGTCGAGTTACGAAATCTTCCCCGTCAAGCTGGTGGAAACCGATAACGGCGCATTCTACGAGAAGACTCAGGACACGCCCGTGACGAGCATGACGTTCGAGAACGTCTATACGGAAAATACGGCACCCGCCGAGGGCGATAAACCTGATCCTAACAAAAAGCCTGCTGACACCACGAAGCCTGCCGGAAAGAAAAAGACCACTGCGGGCAAGATTCCCAGCACGGGCGACAGCAACACTTCGACTATGGAGTGTGCCGTGCTGCTGACAATCGCAGGCGCGCTGGTTGTTGGGCTTTCGATGAAGAGGCTGCGCTGCGGACGCTAGGGAAGGGCCTTTTAAAGGCTAGCCGCCCACTCTGTGCATGATTGCCTAGGGGCAAAGAGGCCCGCTCAACGTGTCTGACGTTGAGCGGGCCTCAACGGTTAATAATGCCCGTGGTATTTGGTGCGCATTGCGCGCAGACCCCCTCGCTTCTCGCACCGCTTTCCCTCCCGGGATGGTAAAGTTGTTGACCACACAGGAATGCAGGAGCGGAAAGAGAACTATTGCATTGGCTTAAAAGGTGACATTCAAGCAGATTGCCAACGAGGTGGGTCTTTCGCCCTCTTCTGTTTCCCTTGTGCTTAATGACCGGCCCTGCCGCATCTCGAAATCAAACCGTCGCTGCATTAAAGAAGTTGCGGCGCGAGCATTACGTGCCTAACCAGATTGCCCGCAGCTCGGTGATGCGCGAGTCAAAGACGCTCGGTCTTATTGTCCCCAACATCGAGAACCTTTTAAGGCGTGTCCCAAAAATCTACTGAGGGGCTAGAACAGGAGGGCGTAGATGACGGCTATGACAACGGAGGGGAGCATATTGGCCGTGCGGAAGGTCTGAGGGCGGATGAGATTTACGCCGACGCAGAAGATGAGCATAGAGCCCACGAGCGACAGGCTGTCGAGGGCGGCGGCGGTCATGATGGGAGAGAGTGCGCCGGCAAACAGCGTGATCGTTCCCTGGAACACGGCGACGGGCAGGGCCGAGAAGATGCAACCGCGGCCAAGCGAGGCCGTCATGGTGCAGACGATGATGCAGTCCAGCGCGCCCTTCAGGGCAAGCGTGGACCAGTCGCCGAGCAGACCGTCCTGAATCGATCCCACGATGGCCATGGCGCCGATACACACGGTGAGCGATGCCGAGACAAAGGCGTTGGTGAACTCGTTGTCGCCTTCGCTGCCGGTTTTGCGCTTGAGCCATTCGCCGAGGTTCTCGATGGCGGCCTCCAGGTTGATGGCCTCGCCGATGAGCGAACCGAGGGCAAATGAGACGATAAGCATGGTGGTGCCGGTGGTCGCCAACGCCTCTCCATCGATAACGAGCATCTTTTGCATGGTGCCGCCCAGGCCGATAAACAGAACGCACAACCCCGAC
>URZN01000114.1 GCA_900552345.1 uncultured Collinsella sp.
GATATCGAAGAGCTCCTATGAGTACTGGAGGCCCCGCGTCGCCGCGCCGCGCGACCGCGACGCCGACATACGCGACCGCGTGGTGCGCATCTTCCGCGAGGGCTCGGGGTGCTGGGGGTACCGCACCGTCTGGGCGCGCCTGCGCCGCGAGGGCGTCCGGGCCAGCGAGAAGCGCGTGGCCCGCGTGATGCGCGAGGAGGGCCTCGAGGTCGTCTACAACAAGAGGCGCGCCCGGGGCTACAGCTCCTACGCCGGCGAGGTCTCCAAGGCGCCGGAGAACCTCGTGAACAGGAGGTTCCGCGCCGACGAGCCCAACCGGCTGTGGCTCACCGACATCACCGAGTTCAGGCTCCCGGGCGGCGAGAAGGTCTACCTGAGCCCGATCGTCGACTGCTTCGACGGGATGCCCGTCGCCTGGTCGATCGGGCTGCACCCCGACAAGCGCCTCGCGAACTCGAGCCTGCTCAAGGCCTGCGCGGCGAGGCCGGCGGGCGCGCGCACGACGATCCACTCGGACCGGGGCGGCCACTACCGCTGGCCGGAGTGGATCGGGATCTGCGAGGAGAACGGCCTGGTCAGGAGCATGTTCGCGAAGGGCTGCAGCCCGGACAACTCGGCCTGCGAGGGCTTCTTCGGGCGCCTCAAGAACGAGTTCTTCCACTACAGGGACTGGGAGGGCGTGACGGCCGAGGAGTTCATGGGAAGGCTCGAGGCCTACCTCGTGTACTATCGCGAGGAGCGGATCAAGAAGTCCCTCGGGTGGCTGAGCCCGATGGAGTACCGCAGGAAGCTTGGATACGCCTAGGCGCGGTCCAAGAAATCGTCCGCACCCCCGATTTCGACACTTTTCCGGATGTTTGCCGAATAATTGCCGCGTAATCAAGCGCCGTCTGCACATCATTTCGCAGGCGGCGCTTGATTTCTGTCCGCGCGCGCTGATAGACTCCATCGTGCCCGCAAGGAGTGGGCGCGTTTTATCCAGAGTCGGGGTAGAGAGTTGGCTCCACGATCCCGACGCCAACCGGCCAAGAGGCACGGTGGCCCTGCCAACATCGATGAAAGGAGTCCGTATGGACAATTTCTCCGTGCGCAGCGAGCGCAACTTCCACAATCTGGTCGTCAAACCGAATCACATGCATCTTCTGGATAAGCCAAATGGCTACGCCTCGACCATGGTCAAGAGCAGCCTCTCCCACCAGATGCGCTTTACGGTACAGAAGCTCGAGGAAGAGCTCTGTGCTGCTGGCAACCCGCACGTACTGCAGATCAAGCTGCTCGGAGACGACTCGCGCGAGCCGTCCAGCTGGAAGCTCTTTGCCGACGGCAAGTGCGTTGCGGACGGATCCGGCGCCTTTGCCCGCGAGTGCTTCTGCGAGGGAGCCGAGGTGTTTTTGGACTTGTGTCGTGATGCCGTCAACGCGACGAGACTGCACCAGTGGAGCCAGAGGGAGTACGAGCTGCTGAGTGCTTCGCGTGAGATTGCGGGGGCGTAGGCAGACAGACCAGACAGCTCGCCATACTGGTTGACGCTTCGATTCAAACAGCAGGGCGAAGTCGCGCTTACAGTCCCGCCATGCCAAACCGAATGGCGTTCTCAAAAGGCCTACCTCCCCTCCGCCTTCAGCTTCAACAGAAGGTCGCCCAGCTCGGGGCATTTACTGGTAAGGCGCGTCTGGGCTCGCTCGCCCATCCCCCACCGCTGGCGGATCTCCTGGGCGTGCGGACTCACGTGATAGTCCCCGTCCATCATCTGCTTGAGCAGCTTGGCGGTCACGCGCGCATCGGCTAGGGCACTGTGAGCGTGGCCCGTCGACTCGTCGAACTCGATGCCAAACCACGTCGCCGCGTCACTCAAAGAGACGCGCCCGTGGCTGCCAACGTCCATGATCGAGGTGTAAAACGCCTGCAGGTCGGCCCAGTCCGTAGGAAATGCGGAAAGGTCGATGTGCTTTGCCTGGCACTCGGTCAAAAGCTGTCGACGATCCGCCCCACTCCAGCAAACCACCTGGGCGGAGTAGCGACCGATCCAGTCGCTGAGCCTTTTGATCACCATGCAGAGCGGATCGGCCATCGCGGTGTCCACAGCCGATATCCCTGTGAGCTCGCGGACGGGATACGCAACGCCTTCGGTAAATTCCGTCTGCACAAACTGCGAGAACTCGGCCATAACGTTGCCGTGGTAATCGAGCTTGACGGCGCCGACCTCGATGATCTCATTGCGCAGCCCACGGCGCTGGCGTTGCTTTGGCACCGGCGCAAACTCAAAGTCCAGCACAATCTGGCGCGCAAAGTTCGTCGTATCGATAGCCGAGATACACGGCGTCTTTTCAGCTGACACGGTTAGGGCCTTTCTCCGTTGCCTGCCGCTTGCTACATAGGCGGCTACATTGCCGTAAGGATAGGCGCCCGTGCGGACATGAAAGCGGGGCGCAATACCATGCGTCAAGCACACGCCATGCAGACGGCCCCAAGAGAGTCGCCCACTCTATTCAAATGCATGAAAAAGATTGAGGCCCGGTGGCTTGAATCAGAGGTCATCCCGGGCCCATCAGAGCTCGTAGAGCTCTTGGTTGCTTTGGTCTCGCTCTTCACGGCGCTTATCGAACTTTCCGAGGCACTCAAGCAGCATTCGAAGCATAACAAGTCGCTGCCATTAAGGCATTGACCTCTTGACCAAGCAACGGCGCTGCCCAGCTCTTCACCACTTGGGCTGCCGTCAACTTTATTCTATCCGCGAGCATCTGGTTTACCAAATGGATTTTCGGTAAAGGAAGCCCGACGCCCCGCAAAACCACTACGCCCCAAGTGCCGCCATGGGGATCACCGCCACGCCGTCGTCGCGTGTGTAGGCAATGCTCCCCTTTCCAACCACGACCGCCAAAAACGCCGGCGCGGCATTCTAAGACGCGCTTTCCACTTGAAGCCATGTCGATTCTGGGACACAGTTTCCGCTTGAAGCCCATCCGGAAAGCGCGTCCCATTCCGAGGCTTGAATCCGGGACGTAGTTTCCACTTGAGCTCCTGACGGGAAAGCACGTCCCACTCTGAAGCTCGATTCCGGGATACAGCTTCCGCCAGAGACCTCAACCGGAAACGGCATCCCACTCTGGAGCCAGAATCCGGGACGCAGCTTCCGCTTGAAGGCCGATCCGGAAAGGCCATCCCACTCTGGAGCTATAATCCGGGACACGCTTTCCGCCGACATTCCGCCGGCAGCCAACACGACAAAAGAAGGGCCCCATTCCAGCAATTCGAGGACAGGCTCTTGTTCTCGAGCAGAGCTACCCCGCACTCACATCTCGGCAAACGAAATCAGCTTGGTATCTCCCCTGCTCGCCGCAGCTTCCTGACATCCTTGCGTAAAGCCACGCTTCGAGAAGATCACGTAGCTTTTATGCTGCCGCCTAAAGAGCTCGCTTCGGTACACGAGCTTTTGCAGCACGTCTTCGTCCACCGGTTCATTGCGCCATTTGCATTCCGCAAACAGTGCAGTGCCCTCGCCGTCGTCAACAATCAAGTTGATTTCTTCCTGCGTATGCGTGCGATTATCCGTCCCCCACCAGCGCCCGACGCTCGCCGGAACCACATCGAGCTGGCCCGCTCGCGCGAGTTCGTACACGTATTGTCTGCATATAAGCTCAAAGACCGTGCCCATGTAATCCGATACGTGCGGCTCAATGCGCTTATACGCCATCTCGGCCATATCGTTTTGAATCAGCCCGATGTTCTGCGGAACAAACTTGTACCAGAACCTAAACATCTGGTCGCTCAGCAGATACACGGCTCGCTTATTGCTCGTCTCGTTTAGGGGCAGCTCGCGCTCGACAATCCCAAGCGACGCCAGCTTATCCACATAGCTCTTTACGTTGCTCGCAGGGATTCCCGTAGAGCTCGCAATCTCCGAGATCTTCGAGCGCCCCTGAGCAATTGCTTGCACGATCGCATCATATTGCTCGGGATTGCGGCACTCTTGCAATAGCAGGTTACTCGGCTCCTCAAAGAGATAGCCCGTAGGAGTAAGAAAAAGACGTTTGATGTTGTCCTTGAGCGGTGCAGCAGGATCGACTTTCTCGATATATGCAGGAATGCCGCCCGTCATGCCATAGCAAACTGCAGCGTCTTCGCGACTCATGCTCTGCCACAGGCCGAGGGTCGTCATAAAATCGAGCGGCATGATCTTAAACTGGGCCGTACGCCTACCGTATAGCGGGCTCTCGTAGCCCAACACCTGTTCCTCCATAAACGAAAGAGACGAGCCGCATAGAATCAGCATGAGCCTGGTCTCTTTGTACAGGTGATCAATCTTGTCTTGCAGCAACGAGCTGATCTCGGGATTCGATTGGGCGAGATAGGGATACTCGTCAATCACGACAATCAAACGTTCCGTGCGAGCCATGGTGGCCAATGCATCGAACGCCTCGTCAAAACTACAAAACGACACGCCTGCAGCACCAACCGAACCCGCGAGTATCGCCTGGCTAAAGCCGTGCAGGTTTGCCTCCGCATTGGTACGACGAGCTTGAAAGTAAATAGCCTTCTTGCCTTGGATGAACTCTGTGATAAGGCGCGTTTTACCCACACGACGGCGGCCGTAAATCACAGGCATCTCAAAGGAGCCCGTGCCATACAGTCGATTGAGCTCGGACATTTCCGCTGTTCTTCCGATAAACATAGGGCCATCCTTCCCTTACGTTATAGCTAGCTATATTATACCTTCCTATAATATAGCTAGCTATAACGTAATTCGACAAGCGGCGCACGCAAAAGGGTCGATACACCACCGCACGTGGACCGTTCCGGAAAATGTATCCCGTTCTGGAGCCAAAAACTGGGCCGTAGTTTCCGCCAAACATGCCATCCGGAAAGTGCGTCCCGTTCTGAGGCTTGAATCCGGGACGCAATTTCCGCCTGCGGCCCCGTTGGGAAAGTTCATCCCGCTCTGAGCGCTCGTTCCGGGATGCAATTTCCGTTTGAGGCCCGATCCGGAAACGGCATCCCACCCTGGGGCCGAAATCTGGGTCACAGTTTCCGCAGATACCAGTCGACGATCCGCCGCCTTTATCACATGCCTTCAAATATGCGATCCAGAAACACAAAACAGCAGATAGATTGCTCTTTTTCGGAAAAGTAAACGTCCCTAAACTTACCAAGGCTTCATATCTAGCTACCGTTCACGGATGCCGATTACCGCCCACCGATTCAGCTTCAAAAAATGACGTCAAAACCAGGCCATCTACCTGCATGGTTAGATTTTGGTCAGCTTTTGGTCAGCTGAGCGGCAAGTTCCGGCTGATACGTTTTTGCTACCCAAAAGGCTGTCTCTTATACACATCTGACGCTGCCGACGATCTTACGCGTGTAGA
>URZN01000115.1 GCA_900552345.1 uncultured Collinsella sp.
CGCGCACTGGTTCTCCCCTGCCCACGACGTGCACGTGCTCGAGGGCGTTGCCGCCGGCGACGCTTTCAACGCCGGCCTCGTCCATGCCCTCATCAACGACTTTGACCCGCAGGACGCCGTCAACTACGCGATTGCGGCCTCGATCCTCAAGCTCACCATCAAGGGCGATTCCAACTTGGTGACCGCCGACGAGATCGCCGTTGTGGCCAACGCCGCCGACGGTGGCACCCGCGTCGCGCGCTAGTCCGTCTCCATTCCGCGGGCCGCAGCTTTCCAATCCCATACCTCTGCGGCCCGCTCCCCGATTCCTCCGGCCGGGCAAAACCACCAGTCCCATTCCGGTTTTGCCTGGCATTCCCTACACGACTGGTCGAGCAGCCGGTTTTGGAATTGCTTGTGACCCCAAGCAGTGCCTCCGATAACCAATCCAAAATCGGCTCCTGACCAGCACATTTGGCAATCATGCGCCCATGCGCGCCACACATCGAAAGGAACATCATGTTCGATCAGTTCTACACCACGCTTGAGTCCCTGGGCATCGTGCCGGTCGTTGTGCTCGACAAGGTCGAGGACGCCGCTCCGCTCGCCCACGCCCTTATGGCAGCTGGCATGAAGTCCGCCGAGGTCACCTTCCGCACCGCCTGCGCCGCCGAGTGCATCGCCGCTATGGCCGAGGCCGAGCCCGAGATGTGTGTTGGCGCCGGCACTGTCCTGACCGTCGAGCAGGTTGAGCAGGCCCGCACAGCCGGTGCCAAGTTCATCGTCTCCCCGGGTTACAACGAGGACGTCGTGAAGCACTGCATCGACATCGACCTGCCTGTCCTTCCCGGCACCGTGACCCCCTCCGAGGTCACCGCCGCCGAGAACCTGGGCCTCAAGGTCACCAAATTCTTCCCCGCGGCTCAGTATGGCGGCCTCAACACCATCAAGGCCCTCGCTGCTCCGTTTGTCGGTCACCGCTTTATGCCTACCGGCGGCGTGAGCACCGCCAACGTCGAGGAGTACCTGAGCTCCTCCGCCATCATCGCCTGCGGTGGCACCTGGATGGTTAAGCCGGCCCTGTTTGCCGACGGCGACTTCTCCAAGGTCGAGCAGATTGCCCGCGAGGCCATGGACGTCGTCAAAAAGGTCCGCGGCTAGGTTTAGCTCTCTATCGTGAAAGGGGGCGTGCCCTAGACCTCGCCCCCTTTCTTTTAAAACGGCTCGGAAGCGCGCCGTTTCCGTCACGAGCAAGAACCAAAACCGTCTTGTATGCTGATAGAACGTGACGGAAGCGACACGCCCCCGAGCCGCTTTGCCTACTCGGCTGGCAGTCGCACTCAACTAAGACACTTCGACAAAAGCCGAACCATCAAAACAGCTGCGGCACCGTCTGGAGGAATGGACCCTTGCTTCCGGTCTTTTCCTCCAAGCGGCGCCGCAGCGTTTTCGTGCCCCGATGTGCCCCGGCACTTGCGGTGGAATACGGACTGCTTACACCATCAGAGCCGCAAAACAATCCCTATTTCACCGCAACTAATGAAGAGAACGAGTTAGATGGCCGAGTCTTTGGACAGCTCAAAATAGTCAGGATGTAAGGCGATAACCGGGCCCTGCTCCTCGGGCATCAGGTGCAGGTGTGTCTCGGCCAGATAGCTCGCCGTGTCGGTATCGCCCTTTTTAATGGCCTCGAGAATTCGGCGATGCTGCCGACGAATCGGCTCCCAATCCAGATCCTGAGAGACCATACGCAACCAGTTGTATCGCTCAAAATGCGTATTGACGCTCTTCATCCAATCCCACAACATGTGGCGGCCGGCAATCTCAAAACACGTCTCATGGAACAGGTTGTCCAGATCGAAAAAGCGACGCGTTTCGCTATGGTCGAGCGACTCGGACTCGGCAAGAATCTGCTCGAGCCGATGCTTTTGCTCGGGCGTGGCGGCCGAACAGCATTTAATAAGCACGCTTCTCTCGAGCTTCTCACGCAAGAAGCAGGCGTTTTCGGCGTGTTCCATGCTGATCTTAGAGACGTAGGTGCCGCTTTTGGGGCGCGTTTCCACCAGCTCCTGCTCACGCAGGCGTACAAAGGACTCGCGAATGGGCGTGCGCCCGATTCCCGTCTCCTTTTCCAGACCAATCGCCGAAAGGCGCGTGCCGGGCTTGAGCTCGGCATAGATGATCTTGGAGCGCAATGCGTTGTATGCCTGATCTTGCAGGCTCTGATAATGCTGGTGTTGTTCCATAAAGCCCTCGGATAAGTCCTCGGTTAGTCGAATACCACCATGCAATACTATCGCATCGACACGCCCCAGCTCCCAATCAGTCTTTTTGGGACGGGGCTTTTTGGCTACCCTGAGCCGCAGGTCGGCCCCTTGCCACAAAAGTGGCCCATCTACTACGTTAACACGGATAGCCTCGGCCATACCGAAAACCGTGAAAACAAAACCGCAGGTAGACAGCTTGTCGATTTTCGAAAAAGCCGACTATGGTTGACCCCTGCGGCTTAAACGTAGTAGATAGGCCCTTTTCGTGGCGCAGCACTACTGCACCCCAAATTGGCACCCCGAGCCCTCGTGAGTTGCCAACAAGCTGTTCGCCCAGCGCTTTATCCGCGCGGCATTCGGAAAATAGCACCACCGTAAGAACCCGCGAACAGCGCTATACGTTGCTATATCTCACTATACTTTGCTATATCTTGCTATACTTTGCTATATCTTGCTATACTTTGCTATATCTTGCTATATCTTGAGCAAAGGTGGCTCACATGCAAACAAACCCTTTTAAGCCCACAGCAGGTAAAACACCCCCCACGATTATCGGCCGCGAAGATGTACTCGAAGAATTCAATGAAGGCCTCATCAACGGGCCTGGTGCCCCGGGGCGCCTAATGCGCATAGCCGGCGTCCGTGGAACGGGCAAGACGGTCCTCCTTGACGAGTGCTCACGTTTGGCGCAAAGCCGTGGCTGGACGGTCATAAAAGAGGTCGCAACCGAGGGACTTTGCCAGCGCATTCTCGAACAGCTGCAGCCCAAATTCCAGGCCAAACACGCCAGATTTGAGCCCACCGTAGCTGGCATATCCATCGGCAGCATAGATATTGAGCGAATCGGCCCATCGCTACGCGACGCCATGAGACAGACAATATCCAAGAATGAAAATGGCCTGCTCATCACTCTCGACGAGGTTCAAGACGCAGAGCTCGATGAGGTCCGAACGCTCTCCATTGCGATTCAGCAGGTTATCGGCGAAGACCTTGATATCGCCTTTGTTTTTGCGGGGCTGCCTTCGATGATTGAAAGCATCATCAACGGAAAGACACTTACGTTTTTGCGCCGTGCCCTCCCCTTTGACCTGAAGGCTGTGGCAGTAACCGAAGTGTCGTACTCCCTCGAGGAAACCATTGAAGCGTCTGGCATGGAGTTGCAGCCAGGTATTGCCGGCCAACTTGCCGAGGCAACGCAAGGTTATCCTTTCATGATCCAACTCGTTGGATACTACGCATGGCAGTTGGCAAGACGCGCACATACACCGATTATTGGAGAAGAAGAAGCCGAGCGCGGCATTGCAACGGCACGCGAACGCTTCTGTGCCATGGTGATTGAGCCCGCGCTACAGCGCATTCCGCCCACGTGCATCGCTTATCTGCTGAGCATGGCATCTTTGGGGCAGACGAGCTCGACCAGCATGGTTGCCGATGCCCTAAACAAAACGCCTCAACAGGTGAGTTCCGTCCGCAGCCGCCTGTTAAGAGAATCGATTATCGAGGCTCCCTCGTACGGCAAGGTCTCATTTGCCATCCCCTACATGCGCGACTACCTCTACGAGCACAAAGCCGAACTGGAAGTTGAACTGTAGAAACGGCAACTGCCCTGCAAGACGAAAACCGTTTTCGTACGGATTAAAGCAGACGTAAACGATTTTCGTCTTGATTTGCGTACGGAATTAAGACGTAAATTGCGCTTTCGTACGCTTATTACCAGACGCAAATTGTTTTCGTCCGGCCATGCGTCCCCAATCTAGACGAAAAGAGCCCCGAGCTCGTATTGAACTGCATCCCAATTCTTGGACGGGCGCCGATGCCCTGATCTCTGCCATGTCGAGGTGCGAGATCAAATCCTTGGCGCGCTCGCCGGAGTGGTATGCCTTGTTCGGCGCCACCTTCCTGTAGAGCTTCTTGAGCTTCGTCTTCCCCTTGTTGCCCGGCGGCATCTCCGTCTCAGGTGGCAGCCCTAGGAAGGACAGGACGCCGGGCAGGTCGCACAGCATCACGTCCTCGATGTCGGCCTTGGCCGCCAGGTCGACGACTCTCTGCGCTGTCGGCGAGATGTTCGGGGTGCTGCTACCGCCCGCTGGTTCGGAAGCTGGCGGGCAGTAGCGGGCAGTAGCGGCAGTAGCGGTGTGGCTCGATAGGCCCGAATATCCGTAAGGAAGGTGCTCGCTCTCATATGTGCTGATATGCCTCGCCTCGCGAACCTTGGGATGCTTCCTGAGGTAATCCCTCAATTCGAGCCACTCTTTATGCTCATAACGCTTCGAAATCGTTTCCCCGTCGACAGTTTCCTTCACATAATGGTATGTTCGAACGCCTTCGAACTTGCCGAACCCGTTCTCGACGCTGAAGTTTCTGAACCAGCGCGAAAACCCATTCAGGTCCATGAAGTTGACTTGGGGATGCCTGTCTTTCGTTCGTTCGAATGAGTGGACGAGCGGAGTGCCTTTGACTTGTTCCAGGCCGAAGGCTTCCATTTCGCGGGCCTGCTCCTTTTTCCAGAATTCGAGATACGACGTCAGCGTCTCGCTTATCGAGATCCTCCGCACGCTTTTCTTGCTTTTGGGCGAGCGAACGCTTCGATCGGCCGCGAACTGCTGCTCAATGAGGATGCTTCTGTTCTCGACGGAGACATCGGACCACGTCATCCCGAGGGCTTCTGCCCTTCTCATGTCGGTGTCGAGCATGAGCATCACGCATGTGATGTGCGCGTCCGGTTCTCGATTGAGTAGGATGTCGAGTAGGCGAGCGGCGTGATGGTTCCTTCGCGGTTGTCGTGGAACTTTTTTGCGTACGAGCCGACGGTGTCCCTCGATTTTTGGACGTAGGTGCCGCTGTTGAGTTCTGCCTTGTAGGCTTCGAGTGCGGCGTCGACCCCTCGGCTTTTGGTGGTATGTATGGTCTGCCACGGCGAATAGCGGTATTTGCCCGTGACCGGATCCTTGCCGAGGCTGTGACGGTAGCGCCACGTGTATTTGTCGCGGCGTTGCTTCGTTCCTTTGCCTATGACGAGAGGTCGGTCGTTCATCGTGTTCCTTGCCTGAAGTGCCTGAGCTGTCTCTTATACACATCTGACGCTGCCGACGATCTTACGCG
>URZN01000116.1 GCA_900552345.1 uncultured Collinsella sp.
GTGAGCTCCGTCTCGCCCTTCGGGGTGACCTTGCCCACCAGCACGTCGCCCGGGAACACCTCGGCGCCCACGCGGATGATGCCGTCGGCATCGAGGTCGCTGATCATGTCGTCGGAGATGTTCGGGATCTCGCGGGTGATCTCCTCGGGACCCAGCTTCGTGTCGCGCGCGTCGACCTCGTACTCGGAGATGTGGATGGACGTGAGCAGGTCTTCGGCAACCACGCGCTCGGACACGATGATGGCGTCCTCGTAGTTGTAGCCTTCCCACGGCATGTAGGCCACCATGAGGTTCTGGCCGAGCGCGAGCTCGCCGCCGTCGCAGCTGGGGCCGTCGGCCAGCACGTCGCCCGCCTGCACCTCGTCGCCCTTGCGGACGATGGGGCGGTGGTTGATGCAGCCCGACTGGTTGGAGCGCTGGAACTTCGGCACGAGGTACTCGTCGTACTCGCCGTCGTTGTTCAGCACGATGATGGTCTGGCCGTCCACGTAGTCGACGACGCCCGGGTTCTGGGCGACCAGGATCTCGCCGGAGTCGACCGCGATGCGGTGCTCGATGCCGGTGCCCACCAGCGGCGCGTCGGGGCGCAGCAGCGGAACGGCCTGGCGCTGCATGTTCGAGCCCATGAGGGCGCGGTTGGCGTCGTCGTGCTCGAGGAACGGAATGAGCGAGGTAGCCACGGAGGTCATCTGGCGCGGCGACACGTCCATGTAGTTGACCATCTCCGGCGGCACGTCCATGGCCTCGCCGAACACGCCGTTGGTGTCGGTGGTACGGGCGAGCACGCGGGCGGACTTGTGGAAGACGCCGTCCTCGTCGGTGTAGCCGAACTCGCGGGTTTCCAGATCGAACAAGTCGTTGGCCTGGGCGATGGTGAAGTTCTCTTCCTCATCGGCGGTCAGGTAGTCGATCTCGTCGGTCACCTTGCCGTCGATCACGCGGCGGTAGGGCGTCTCGATGAAGCCGTAGGGGTTGATGCGGGCGTAGGTGGCCAGCGAGCCGATGAGGCCGATGTTCGGGCCTTCAGGCGTCTCGATGGGGCACATGCGGCCGTAGTGGGAGGTGTGGACGTCGCGCACCTCGAAGCCGGCGCGCTCGCGGGACAGACCGCCCGGGCCCAGCGCCGACAGACGGCGCTTGTGCGTAATGCCGGCGGCGGGGTTGGACTGGTCCATGAACTGCGAGAGCTGCGAGGAACCGAAGAACTCCTTGATGGAGGCCACAATCGGGCGGATGTTGATGAGCGACTGCGGGGTGATCTCGTCGATGTCCTGGGAGCTCATGCGCTCACGGACGACGCGCTCCATACGGCTCATGCCGATACGGAACTGGTTGGCGACGAGCTCGCCGACGGTACGGATGCGGCGGTTGCCGAAGTGGTCGATGTCGTCGACCTTGAAGCCCTGCTCGCCGGCAGCGAGGGACAGGAGGTAGCGCAGCGTCGCGACGATATCCTCGTCGGTGAGCACCGTGACCTCTTCCTCGGTGGTGAGGTTGAGCTTCTTGTTGACCTTGTAACGACCGACGCGGGCCAGATCGTAGCGCTGCGGGTTAAAGAGCAGGCCCTCGAGCAGGCTGCGGGAAGCATCCACGGTGGGAGGCTCGCCCGGGCGCAGACGCCGGTAGATCTCGATGAGGGCGTCCTCGCGAGTGAGGGCGGTGTCGCGCTCCAGGGTGCGTTTGATCACATCGGAGTTGCCGAGCAGCTCGATGATGTCATCGTTGGTGACGGCGATGCCAAGGGCGCGCAGGAACATCGTGGCGCTCTGCTTGCGCTTACGGTCGATGGAGACCATGAGCTGGTCGCGCTTGTCGACCTCAAACTCAAGCCAGGCACCGCGGGACGGGATGATCTGGGCCTTGTAGATCTGCTTGCCCGAATCCATCTCGGAGCTGTAGTACACACCCGGAGAACGGACGAGCTGCGAGACGACGATACGCTCGGTACCGTTGATGATGAAGGTACCCTGATCGGTCATCATGGGGAAGTCGCCCATGAAGACGAGCTGCTCCTTGATCTCGCCGGTCTCCTTGTTGGTGAGACGGACGTCGGTCAGAAGCGGAGCCTGATAGGTCATATCCTTCTCGCGGCACTCCTCGACGGTGTGCGCGGGGTCGCCGAACTGATGCTCGCCGAAGGTAACCTCGAGAACATGGTTCTGGCTCTGGATGGGGCTGGATTCCTTGAACGCCTCACGAAGGCCCTCGTCCTTAAAACGCTCAAAGGATTCCCTTTGAACAGAGATAAGGTTGGGGAGCTCCATGGCCTCCGGGATTTTCCCGAAGCTGACGCGCTTGCGCTCAGTGGCAGTGTATGCGTAGGTCACCAGGTTTTTCCTCCTTCACGGAAATGCTCGGTGGGTTGGCGAGGCATAGCTTCGCCAGTTATCGCAACCTAATAGTTTATCAGGTACCGACCGTTGGGCAAGAAAAGCCTTGACGCGATTGAGTTTTTGGAGTAGCAAAGTTTTTCGACAGAAAATGCGCAGGTAGATAGGTGTGTATCGAACATCTGTTCATATATTTTCTGTGAACAGAGCTGCTGATGCGCGCCGCAGAATGGCGGAATGGCGGTGAGGGTTAATCGAGCGGAAACTGCGTCCCGTTTTGAGACCTCAAACTGGGACGCGCTTTCCAGTTGAGCCCTGTTCGGGAAAGCGGTCCCGTTCTGAGCCGATATTCCGGGTCGTAGTTTCCGCTAGGGGCGCCAACCGGAAAGCGCATCCCAGAATTCGACCGAAGGGTGGGACGCGCTTTCCGGCAGGATGCGACAAAGGGACCGCCGCTTTACCACATCCGTTTGGCTATGTTGCGCAACAGATTCTTCGAATCCGGCATGAAGATACTAGATAGTTACTTATAACCCAACGAAAGGATTGCCATGTTCAAGAGCATCCGAAAAGGCGGGAGGATCGCCGCGGTCACAATCGGCATCGTAGCGGCGCTGACCCCGCTGGCCACCCCCCCCCGCGGCATTAGCTGACGGCCTACCGACACCGGAGCTGGAAAAGTCGTTAACTGTTGACGTCGAGGGCCAAGATTCGAGTGCATGGTTCACAGACGACGGTAATTATGCCATCATCGCAGACTATGACTATGACCTTGACGATAACGATAACGCTAATTATGTATATTACGGTTATTCACGGCTTGATCTTAAGAGCGGTGAAGTCACTCCTATCGACATACCGAAATCCTGCCTATCCGATGTTCAGAGTACTTGGGACAACAAGTATCTTTATTGGCTGGAGGACGGCAAGGTCATCGTCTATTCCGTCGAAGATCAACAACGGGTCGCTCACTCTATACACGCAAAGAAATTAGAGGCCGGCAGCATCGAGCTTAATGAAGACGGAAACACCTTAACTGCCTATTGTTCGAATGGCAAATACGGTGATTTTTGCGTTTTCAATCTGCAATCAAATAAGAAAACATTTACGTACAAGTTCGAAAAAGGCGATTTGGATGCCATCCTCTCAAGGGATGGAAAGCGTTTGTGTGTCTACTCGAATCGAAAGCTCAAGATAATCGACACTCCCGATGGCTCCACGTCAATAAAAGAAATACCAGGCAACGCCCAATGTAATGGGGTAACTAGGGCATACGGGTCCGATAAACTATTCATAGAGACTCTCAGCGACGATGACGATTCGCGATATTCAACCTATTTCATGGCGGATTACGATGGCAACATCGATAAAGTAGCCGACGGTAATAAAATTAGTGTCTACAAATGGGGAGATAATTGGGGGAAATATTTCCTAGCCTTTACTGGCGAAAACACCGACACTATTGTCATCGATCCGCATTCCGGGAAGCAAATCCGCTATGTAATTAGGAATTACGACGAGGCGCTTGATATCAGCGACATCTCGAGGAATGGCGATATCGCACTGGCAGGAGTCTCTACCTGGGAGTCGCACGATAATTCAAGCGCAATCCGTCTCATCGACACCAAGACAGGCCAGAGGGTCGACTGTAAAATTAAATCGGATAGCTATTGCATCCCCGAGCTCGTCGATAACGACCAAAAAATCATCGTGGACTATTCCGATGCCGAAGACCCCACGAAGATGCACATCGACATCTACAAGTCGAATAGCCACTATAGCCCAATCGAAAAACTCATCTTCTTTGCCCAAGACAACATGCCAATCGTTGTTGGCGGTGGGATTGCGGCTGTCCTGATGATCATCGGCGGCATCGCAGTCGTTTGCATCCATCGCAAAAAGCGCGCCGCAGCTCAAACAAGCATCGCTGGCACCACACCCAAAGCAAAGAAGCACAAACGCAGCCGCAACAAGAAGCATTCCCAGCAGGAACAGGTCGCTCAACAGTCTTCTGCTGATTCGGCATTTGATACACAATGGCAATCGTCAGGGGAGCCCCTCGCAGACATTTCCCAGCAGCCGGTCGCATCTTCTGCCCCGAAATTCTGCCGCCACTGCGGCACCCCACTCGTACCAGAAGCCAAGTTCTGCCCCAAGTGCGGCCATCCGGTCGAATAGCATCTGACAAGCGAACCCACAGCCAAATCGGGCCGCCCCTCACGGGACGGCCCTTTTGCTTGGAAGGAAATCAGGTGAAGCGGCAGGATGTGACAAAGGGACTATCCCTTTGTCACATTGGCTGAAAAAAACGGGTGCAGACCGAAGTCTGCACCCGTAAATGTCGATGCTCGAAGGTTTACTTGCACATCAAACCGCCGCGCTCGTCGATGGCGTCCCAGAAGGCGCCGGCAAAGCGAGGATCGCTTGCGGCCATGAGGGCGTTGGTGGCCATCCAGCCAGACGGGGTGCCGGTATCGTAGCCCGAGAGCGGGTCGATGACGACGGCGTACATGGCCTCGCGGTCGAGCGAGCGGGCCATGGCGTCGGTGAGCTGGATCTCGCCGCCCTTGCCGGCCTGCTGATCGGCCAGCAGGTCCATGACCAGCGGGCTCAGCAGGTAACGACCGACGATGTACAGGTTGGACGGAGCCGCCTCGGGAGCAGGCTTCTCGACCAGACCGCCGATGCGCCAAACGGCACCGGGCTCGTCGTCGGCAGCTTTCTCGAAGCCCTCGAGCGAGCCAACGCGATCGCCGGCGATAACGCCGTAGCGGCTGACTTCCTCGGGCGAGCAAGCAGCGACGGCGATAACCGAAGCGCCACCGTGCTCCTTGGAAACGGCGAGCATCTTGTCGCAGATGTCGCGGTTAGGCACAACGTAGTCGCCCAGAAGAACCAAGAAGTTCTCCCCTGCCACGGCGTCGGCAGCAGAGCGAATAGCATGGCCGAGGCCCTTGGGCTCGTACTGATCTGTCTCTTATACAC
>URZN01000117.1 GCA_900552345.1 uncultured Collinsella sp.
GAGATAGGCTCCGGTCTCGTGGGCTCGGAGATGTGTATAAGAGACAGCAATTACCGAGGCCGGAGACGTCGCCGTCGTGGTAGACCCCCAGGCCAAGATGCTCGACGAACTGAAACCCGCTGCCGTGGTCGACGCGATTTTGGCCAAGCGCAACCTGGGCACCACGCGCGACATGGCGCCTGCCGTCATCGCCGTGGGGCCGGGCTTTACCGCGCCGGTCGATTGCGACGCCGTGGTCGAGACCATGCGCGGGCATTTTCTCGGCCGTGTCATTACCCAAGGTTCGCCCCAGCCCAACACGGGCGTGCCGGGCATTATCGCCGGCTATGGCAAGGAGCGCGTTATCCACAGCCCCGCCGCCGGCGTGTTTCGGTCCGACCGCGCAATCGGCGACATCGTGAGCGCCGGAGACGTGATTGGCTACGCGGGCGATACTCCCATGGTCACGCAGATTGACGGCTGCTTGCGCGGTCTTTTGGCCGACGGCGTTCAGGTGACCGAGGGCTTTAAATGTGCCGACGTCGATCCGCGCGGCGATGCCAGCTATATCAACTACATTTCGGACAAGGCGACGTCGGTCGGCGGCGGCGTGCTCGAGGCGCTCGCCATGCTCACCGGTGTATTCCAGGAATAGGAAATTGCAATGGAAAAGCTCGATGTGGTGAATGCGGCGCTTGGCGCTCTGAAGGCTGGTAAGACGTGCGAGCTGGTGGTCGTGGCCGGCACGGCGGGGTCGTCGCCGCGCGGCGTGGGCGCCTGGATGGCCGTCTTTGCCGATGGCAGCCAAGCGGGTACCATCGGCGGCGGCAAGATCGAGCTCTTTGCGCTGGATGAGGCGCGCGAGCTCCTGAGCGCGGGGCAGTCGCGTCTGGTCCGCTACACCATGGGCGGCGAGAACTCCGATACCGGCATGATCTGCGGCGGAGCCATCTGCCTGTGCTACCTGCATCTGGATGCGACTCAGGCGTCGTTGTTCCAGGAAATCGCCGACGTCTTGGCCTATCGGCGCATCGGCGACTTCGTCATCGACTTTGAACCGTTTGTCATCCAGGCCCTCGAGGGCGATGTGGCCGAGTACCATGGCGAGGAATCGCGCCGCACCATTGCGGGCTGCCCCGGGCTTTCGCTGGTGGAGGAGGGGAGTAAGGTCACCTACACCAACGCGGCCTCCGAGATTCCCGCGGCGCACATCGAGACACTCTGCCCCGAGGGCCTGACCTATATCTTTGGCTGCGGTCACGTGGGCGCTGCGACGGCGCGGGTGCTCACGGCGGCGGGCTTTGCCGTCGTGGCTTGCGACGACCGCCCCGGCACGCTGACCCCCGAATGGGTGCCCGGTGTCTACGACCGTCGTCTGGTCGACTACAAGAACCTAATCAAGCAGTGCCCCATCGGCCCGCGCGACCTGGTGGTCGTCGCCACGGCGGGTCACAAGTCCGATATCGACGTGGTGATTCAGGCCATGCGCGCCAAGCCTGCCTACCTAGGCTGCCTGGGATCGCGTCGCAAGACTGCCTTTGTGCGCGCCCGCCTGGAGCAGGAGGGCTTTACGCAGGACCAGATCGACGAGCTGCACCTGCCAATCGGCGTTGCCATTCAGGCGGAGGATCCCGAAGAGATCGCCATCTCCATCGCCGCCGAGATGATCCACCTGCGTCGCACCAAACTCGTCCCCCGCAAGCGCTAATCGCATCCCCACCAATAAGTTGCGGTGAAATAGTTCCTAGATAAGCCTAGCGGGCGGTCAGCCGGGAACTATTTCACCGCAACTGCTTTTTGGGACCCATTTGTGCGGGGGAGTTGTGGAGTTGTGCAGGCAGACGAGGTTTTTCTGGAAATACGCACCCAATGCGCGTATAGTACCGATTGTTTTGTCGGCTCCTGCTGCGTCGAGTCCAAACCGCAAAATGCCATGAGCGGCGCGGATGCAGCCAGGAGGCACGAGGACAACCCATCGTGGCCACGCCCCGTGCTTAAAACCCCAAGAAGGAGTGAACAATGGCAGAAGAGAAGTATGTGCCGCGTCTGAAGACCAAGTACAACAACGAGGTCAAGCAGCAGCTTCAGGACAAGTTCCAGTACGAGAACGTCATGATGATCCCCAAGTTTGAGAAGATCGTCGTGAACATGGGTGTCGGCGAGGCCGCTACCGATTCCAAGGCCATCGACGGTGCCGTGCGCGACCTGCGCGCCATCACCGGCCAGCAGCCGATGATCACCCGTGCCCGCAAGTCCATCGCTACCTTCCGCCTGCGCGCTGGTATGCCGATCGGCTGCAAGGTTACCCTGCGTGGCGACCGTATGTGGGAGTTCTTCGATCGTCTGACCTCCGTCGCGATCCCCCGTATCCGCGACTTCCGCGGCATCTCCGCCAAGAGCTTCGACGGCCGTGGTAACTTCTCCATGGGCGTCACCGAGCAGCTCATCTTCCCCGAGATCGACTTCGATTCCGTCGATCACCAGCGTGGTATGGACATCACTTTCGTGACCACCGCCAATACCGATGAGGAGGCCAAGGCCCTTCTGGACGCCTTCGGTTTCCCGTTCAAGAAATAGGTTCACCTGCCCTAAAAGCGCCGTTCCCACAAGGGGGCGGCGTTTGGGGCGAACAATACTCTATGTGAGGAGGATATAAGTGGCTAAGACATCGATGATCGTCAAGTGCAATCGCAAGCAGAAGTTCTCTACTCGTGAGTACACGCGCTGCCAGCGCTGCGGCCGTCCGCACTCTGTGTACCGCAAGTTCGGCCTGTGCCGTGTCTGCTTCCGCGAGCTTGCACTCAAGGGCGAGCTTCCCGGCGTTAAGAAGGCCAGCTGGTAAGTCACTACCAGCGTTTCAAGCATCCGTTTGGAACAGGGAAAACGCGCTAGTTAGGCTTTGCCGTTAAGGGCGGCGAAGAACCAAGAGCACGTGTTCATCAAGAACGAAGGAGAATCTGTATGAACCTTACAGACCCGATCGCAGATATGCTTACGCGCATCCGTAACGCTAACTCTGTGAACAAGGCCACGGTCTCCATGCCGAGCAGCAAGAAGCTCGTCGAGATCGCTCGTGTTCTGCACGAGGAGGGCTACATCGAGGGCTACGATGTCGAGGACACCGTTCCCCAGAAGACTCTGCACATCACGCTTAAGTATGGTCCCAAGAAGGCTAAGGTCATCAACGGCATCCGCCGTATTTCCAAGCCGGGCCTGCGTAAGTACACCGGCGTTGCCGACATGCCCCGCGTCCGCGGTGGCCTTGGTACCGCCATTATTTCCACCAGCCATGGCGTCATGACCGACCGCGATGCTCGCAAGCACAACGTCGGCGGCGAGATCATCGCTTACGTCTGGTAATTCGCTCGGTAGGTAGAAGGAAAGGAGATCACCGTGTCTCGTATCGGTAATAAGCCTGTCCAGATTCCCGCCGGAGTCGAAGTGGCAGTCAACGGCAACAACGTTGTCGTCAAGGGCCCCAAGGGCCAGCTCGAGCTCGATGTCTTTGAGAAGCTCGCTATCAACGTCGAGGACAACGTCCTCACCGTTTCCCGTCCCGACGACGAGCGCGAGACCCGTGCCCGCCACGGCCTCACCCGCGCCCTCATCCACAACATGGTTGTTGGCGTTTCCGAGGGCTTCGAGAAGAAGCTCGAGCTCGCCGGCGTCGGTTACCGCGTGCAGCAGAAGGGCAAGAACCTCGAGTTCTCCCTGGGCTTCTCGCACCCCGTGATCGTCGAGGCTCCCGAGGGCATCACCTTCGAGGTTCCCGACAACACCCACGTGAACGTCAAGGGTATCAACAAGCAGCAGGTCGGTCAGATCGCCGCTGAGATCCGCGGTCATCGTCCTCCCGAGCCTTACAAGGGCAAGGGTATCCACTATGTTGGCGAGCACATCCGCCGCAAGCTGGGTAAGGCCGCCAAGTAGTCGTAACCGACTCACTCGCATAAGACCAGCACCCCGTCAGGTGCTGGCAAGATCAACCTTTTTAGGAGTTTACGTATGAACAAGCATAAGGCGAAGCTGGAAGGCCTCAAGCGTCGTCAGCGTCGTGTTCGCGGCAAGGTCTCGGGTACCGCCGAGCGTCCGCGTCTTCGCGTGACCCGTACTAACGCCAACATCTATGCCCAGATCATCGACGACAGCAAGGGCTCCAGCCTGACGCTCGTCTCTGCCTCGACCCTCGAGGCCGAGTTCAAGGGCACCCACACCTCGAACAAGGAGGCTGCGGAGAAGGTCGGTCAGCTCGTTGGCAAGCGCGCCATCGAGGCCGGCATCACCAAGGTCGCCTTCGATCGCGGTGGCCGTATCTACCATGGCCGCGTCAAGGCCCTCGCCGACGGTGCTCGTGCCGCCGGTCTCGAGTTCTAGGAGGTATGTAGCACATGGCTCGTAATCAGAAGCAGCAGCGCGAGGCCTCCGAGTTCGAGGAGCGCGTCGTTTACATCAACCGCGTGTCGAAGACCGTCAAGGGTGGTCGTCGCATGAGCCTCGTCGCTCTCGTCGTCGTTGGCGACGGCAAGGGCAACGTCGGCGTTGGCATGGGCAAGTCCGCTGAGGTGCCCCTGGCCATCTCCAAGGCGTCTCTCGATGCCAAGAAGAACATGTTCCACGTGCCGGTGACCGAGCAGGGCACCATCCCGCACGAGGTTCTCGGCCACTTTGGTGCCGGCCGCATCATCATCAAGCCCGCTGTCGAGGGTACCGGCGTTATCGCCGGCGGCGCTGTGCGCCCCCTCTTTGAGCTTGCTGGCATCAAGAACGTCCTGTCCAAGTCCCTCGGTACCGACAACGGCCTTAACATCATCAAGGCTGCCGTCGAGGGCCTCAAGGAGCTCTCCAGCCCTGAGGACGTCGCGGCTCGCCGTGGCCTGACGGTCTCCGAGATGTTCGTCGGTAAGGAGAACTAAGCATGGCTGACACCATCAAGATCAAGCAGGTCCGCAGCACCAATGGTTGCAAGCAGGACCAGGTCCGTACTGTCCGTGCCCTCGGTCTCCACAGGATCCGCGAGGTTCGCGAGATTGCTGACAACGAGTCCGTCCGCGGCATGATCTTCAAGGTGAAGCACTTGGTCAAGGTCGAAGAGATCTAATCTTCGTGGTACTTGGCAGGTAGGATATAATGATTCGTCGGCGTGCCGCAACGGCACGCCGATGGTCGATTTACGGAAGTTTGCTGGCGGCGAGCTGCCAGCGCCGGGAAGGGTCCCGGACAGCGAAAGAAGGAGAAACTAACATGGAACTCAAGGATCTTACTGTCTCTTATACACATCTCCGAGCCCACGAGACCGGAGCCTATCTCG
>URZN01000118.1 GCA_900552345.1 uncultured Collinsella sp.
ACCAGCGTCTGTTTGAGCAGACCGGCGAGCGCAACTCCGAGCACAGCTGCTGGCAGTATTTCGCGGTCCTGCCCGACATTAAGTCCGTCGGCGTCATGGGTGACGAGCGTACCTACCAGCGTCCGATCATCCTGCGTGCCGTCGAGTCCAGCGATGCCATGACCGCCGACTGGGCCAAACTGCCCTACGACGTGTTGGCCCGCATTTCCGGCCGCATCGTTGCCGAGGTTCCCGGCGCCAACCGCGTGTGCTACGACATCACGTCCAAGCCGCCCGCGACGATTGAGTGGGAATAGTAAATAGCTCTTTGCGAGGGAGGTCGGATGCGGCCTCCCTCGTTTTTTATTTGCGTGCCATGGATGCTTGTGCATTGTGGTGTATGTGGTACATGCAAACCAGCCACGCAATCTCTCAAGCTGTTTAGCTGGGATTATTGTTTGCTGGTATTTTTTAAAGTGTTTTCAATTACCGAAGTAACGCCATCAATTTATTTCAATTAATGCTGACCGGCAGATCGCGTCCGCCCGCAAGAGGCCGCTCGGACTGGTACTCAAAATGTACTCACGACGTTTTGAGTATCGATTTGCTGGTACTCACAGACGGAAAAAACGACTGTCTACCTCGATATATTCGTTATCCCCAACGATTCGTCAACGAATAC
This sequence comes from uncultured Collinsella sp., assembly GCA_900552345.1. Taxonomy (GTDB): domain Bacteria; phylum Actinomycetota; class Coriobacteriia; order Coriobacteriales; family Coriobacteriaceae; genus Collinsella. The sequence goes on from URZN01000118.1 coordinate 662, forward strand.
TGACTAGTGATTGAGTGATGCATGGCTCAAATTGGCATACGTAATTACGTAATTACGTATTCTGAAGTAAAATGATTTCGGTCAATTAAGGAACGTAGAACAGGTCAATTCGGAGGGGCGATCATGGAGGAAGATCAGGCTGTTCATGCCGAAAGGGAGCTAGATAAGTTCACGCTCTCGATAACCCGCGAGGATAAGCGGGCTCTTAAGTCCTATGCCGCGCGCCAGGATAAGACGGTGGCTAAAGTCCTGCGCGAATGGATTGACGAGAAGTGCAAGGGGGAGAAGTGATGTCTCAGACGGCGCAAGCGGTCGTTCAGAACCTTGTTGATCGCGCTGTCAAGCTGGGCGATCGTCAGCTCGCTGCCGACATCCGCGCCTTTGCTGCGCAGCGCCAGTTTGGGCTTGTATTTGAACACAACCGTCCAGAGCGACTTCGCCTTTATGGCAAACCTATCATGGAGGGCGATGTCGTACAGGTGCTTCCCGAGCGTGGTAAAAAAGAGGACTCGAGCTCCCAACTGCTATGGTTGGTAAATGCCGTTCGGGGGGGGGTTGCTGATCTAAAGCCATATCAATCGCCCTCATATGACGAAAACGAATGTGAGCCCCGCTCCGTTGCTGTCGACGATGTCGTGCCTGTTGCTGAATATGACCAGCCGATTTATGCTGGCCTCAAAGAGACTGGGCGTGTCGAGCGCGCTGGCGATAAGCCCTATCAAGTAGTCATTAACGGCGAAAACTACCATGCTCTTGAAACCTTGGCCTTTGCCTATGCAGGCAAAGTGGACTGCATATATATTGACCCACCCTATAACACTGGCGCCCGCGACTGGAAATACAACAACGATTACGTCGACGGCTCCGACGCCTATCGCCACTCCAAGTGGCTTGCCTTCATGGAGCGCCGCCTCAAGCTCGCCAAGCAGCTGCTCAACCCCAACGATTCCGTACTCATCGTGACGATCGACGAGAAGGAGTACGCAAGGCTTGAGCTTCTTTTAGAGAGCGTTTTTCCCAACGCGACCGGTATCCAGACGGTTTCAATCACCATAAACAAGAACGGGGTTGCCCGCGGCAACCAGTTCAAGAGAGCTGACGAGTACGCTGTCTTTTGCTTTTTTGGCACCGCCGCGCCGTGCCAAGTGGACCGCAGACTCTATTCCGTTGAGTTCGGAGAACTTGAGGAAAAAGTGGCTGATGACGCGTCGAGCAGCCGCTCCCAACGTAAAGTACGTTGGGAGTGGCTGCTGAGGGGCGGTCCCAATGCCGCTCGCACCGCAAGGCCGAACCTCTTCTATCCCATCTATATCGATGAGGAGACCGCGACCATTAAGGAGCTCGGCGCTTCTCTCCCCCTTGAACAAGACTGGACAAAGATACCGACAAAAACGGGTCTCAGGGCAGTTTGGCCTATTAGGACCGATGGCCGAGAGGCGACTTGGAGGATTTCCCAGAATGCTCTACAGGCCAAGCTTGATCGCGGGTGCGCAAAAGTAGGTGAGTACAACAAAAAGAGTGATCGGTACTCCCTCCTTTACCTAGGAGATTCCCAAGAGGAGCGTCTCAAGAATGGAGAAATTAAACTCATCGGCAAGGCTGAGGATGGGTCCTTGCTTCTCGAAGAGCAGGGAGAGCGCTCTGCCATTCCAACAACTGTTTGGAGTGGCACGCAGTTCTCTGCCGGTGAATACGGGAGCCGATATATCAAAAAGTTCATCGGCGATAGGCGCTTCACATTTCCAAAGTCCCTTTATGCGACCGAGCTCTCAATCGCTTCCGTTGTTGCCGACAAGCCCGACGCCCTTGTAGTCGATTTCTTCTCAGGATCGGGCACCACGGCACATGCCGTCATGCGCTTGAACCATCAGGACGGCGGGCGCAGGCGCTCCATCAGCGTAACGAATAACGAGGTCTCCGAGGACGAATCCAAAAAGCTCACCAAGCGCGGTCTTCGCCAGGGCGACCCCGAATGGGAGGCGCTGGGCATCTGCCAGTACGTTACCAAACCACGCGTCACGGCGGCCATCACGGGCAAGACGCCCGAGGGCGATTCCATCAAGGGTGACTACAAGTTCACCGACGAGTTCCCCATGGCCGACGGCTTCGAGGAAAACGCCGTCTTCTTTGACCTCACCTACGAAGACCCGGACGCCGTCGAGCTGGGCGTGGCCTTCGAGGAGATCGCGCCCCTGCTCTGGCTGCGCGCTGGTTCGCGTGGCAGCATCATCAAGCACGAGCAGCCGGGCTTTGCCATGGCCGACGCCTACGCCGTCCTCTTCGACTTTGCTTCGGTCGGCGCTTTCATAGACGCCGTCAAGCAGAATGCCAGCATAGGGTGCGCCTATGTGATCACGGACGACACGGCTCGATACGCCTCCGTCAAGGCACAACTGCCTGGGCTCGACGTCGTCCGCCTGTACGAGAACTACCTGCAATCGTTCAAGATTGCCGCCGAGGATGCGGTGAGGTAAACATGAGAGTCGAACTTAAGGATTTCCAAGCCGGTGCGGTCGCGACCCTGGCGAACAAGTTGCAGTCGATGCGCCGACGCTACGAGCAGGACGGCGAGCTGTCCTCGATATGCCTCGCATCTCCCACGGGGTCGGGCAAAACGGTCATGTGCGCAGCGACGATCGAAGCGCTCTTCTTCGGAGACGACGATCTGAGCCTCATGCCTGACGAGAATGCCGTCGTTCTTTGGCTCTCGGATTCCCCGAGCCTGAACGAGCAGACGGGCGTGCGTTTCTCAAACGTGGCGGACAAGCTGGCAGACAGCATCCTCGACAGGCGCCACCTGGTCACAATTACCAACGACTTCGGAGCCGCGCACGACATTCTCGAGCCGCGCCACGTCTATTTCCTCAGCAAGGACCTACTCAGTAAGAACGGCCTGCTCACAAAGGGTAGTGAGGCCAACTCCGGCCGCGTGTTCTGGGACATCCTTGACCGCACCATCAGGGACCCGGAGCGTAACCTCTATCTGTTCATCGACGAGGCGCACCGCGGCTTGGGCGCCAATGCCTCGAGCGAGCGCGGCACGGTGACTATCTACGCCAGCCTCATTGATGGGCTCGACGGCCGTGCAGCGATGCCCATCGTCGTCGGGGTCTCTGCCACGCCGCAGAGGTTCGAGGCGGCCATGGACCAGCGCGCCGATCGCGTGCGTATGCCAAAGGTCGCTGTGACCCCTCGCGAGGTCCAGGAGTCAGGTCTGCTCAAGGACATCATCGAGTTGCGCGTGCCAGAGAAGGACGACCCAGTCGAGCACCAGTACCTCACTATGGCGTGCGAGCGCTATGCCCTGGCCTGCCGCGAGTGGGGCGAGTACTGTGCCCGCGAGGGCGAGAGCCCCGTCAACCCGCTGCTGCTCATCCAAGCGGCGGACAACGTGAGCAGCTCGGCCCTGGCTGAGATGTGCGACCAGATCACGGGCCTGGTCCCCGGCCTTTCCGAGGCGATGTCGTTCGCCAACGTCTTCGGCGAGCATAAGGACATCGCGGCGGGAAAATACCTCATCCCCTATGTCGAGCCCGAGTTCGTTCAGGACACCTCGCGCATTCGCGTGCTCTTCGCCAAGGAGGCTGTCTCCAACGGATGGGACTGCCCGCGAGCGGAGGTCATCTTCTCGCAGCGCAGACGTTCGGACTCGACCTATATCGCACAGCTCGTGGGACGTATGGTACGCACCCCGCTCGCGCGGCGCATCGAATCCGATGATCTTTTGAACTCCGTCGCCTGCTACCTGCCCCAGTTCAATCCCGAGAGCACTCAGGACGTGGTCGACTACCTCATGGGCCGCAAGGACGACATGGGCGAGAGCTCCATCGGCAAGCAGAACATCGTTCTCAACCCCGTGACTATCACGGCGGCTGCGCCCAAGTCCGAAGCCGACTACCAACAGGAGCTCAAGGCGTACGAGGAGAACGAGAAGGCCATTGAGGCGGCGCGGCAGGCACAACCCGGCTACCAGGCGCCACTTGCCGGCATCGCGATTCAAGAGCCGTTGGACATGCAGGGAACGCAGCCCTCGCTTGCCTCGGCGGTCAGGCCCGTCGACGTTCCGGCGCCAGAAGCGGAGCCGGCGCCTCAGCCCGCAACGGGCAACTACGTTGCAGCGCCTGCCCCGCAGCAACCTGCGACACCTGAGCCAAGTTCCACACAGACCGAGCCGACCCAGCCCGTCTCGGTCGTAAAACCCGTGCCCATGGCAAAGCCCAAGCCGCCCACCAAACGCGAGCAGTCTTTCACGCATCAGGAGTGGCAGGGCATCCGCACAGCCTTCGATTCCATACCCGTCCAGCGCATTCCGAAGAAGGCCAGAAACGAATTCCAGAGCCTGGTTAAGACGGCGACTCTGCTTGTCGAGACCGGCCTCGATGTCAATGCCGCGGCCGACGTGAAAAAACAGTTCGTCCAGAAGCTCAAGGGATACATCGTTGCTAACGAGGACGAGTAC
>URZN01000119.1 GCA_900552345.1 uncultured Collinsella sp.
CGCGCACATAGTAGTACGCCTCGCCGCGCGGCTGCTCAATCACAACCTCGCCGCGCGCGCCGTCGGCCGGCGTGAGCTTGGTACGCCCGCCGATACCGTCGTGCGGAATCTTGCCGATAAGCTCCTTGATAATGTCCATGGCCTGCGTAACCTCGGCACAACGCACCTGGCAGCGGGCATAACAGTCGCCATCGGTGGCAACAATCGGCTCAAACGCAGCCAAGTCCGCATAGGCACCGTCACCGAACATGCGCACGTCATAATCCACGCCCGAGGCGCGACCGAACGGGCCGACCATCGACAGATCCAGCGCGTCCTTCTTGCTGATCACGCCCACGCTATGCAGGCGCTCGCCGCAGCTATTGTCGTCCAAAAATGTATGCACCACGGCCTCGTAGTCAGGGCGCATAGCGTCGAGCGTCTGGACAATACCCGCCAGCTCGGAATCCTCAATGTCGTGTTTAAGGCCGCCAATCTCGTTAATCGACAGAATCACGCGACCGCCGCAAGTGCTCTCAAAGATCTTGAGAATCTGCTCGCGCAGCGTCCACGAACGATAGAACAGCGCCTCAAAGCCAAAGGCATCGGCGAGCAGGCCCAGCCACAGCAGGTGCGAGTGAATGCGCGAAAGCTCATGCAGAATGGTGCGGATATACTGCACGCGACCAGGCACCTCGATGCCGAGCATGCGCTCGCAGGCGCTGGCGTAGCCACAGCTATGGCCCACGGCGCAGATGCCGCAGATGCGCTCGGCGATGTAGCCAAACTGATGCATATCGCGCTTTTCGGTGAGCTTCTCGAGTCCGCGGTGCACAAAGCCGATCTGCGGAATTGCTTCGATGACGCGGTCGTCCTCGATCACCAGGTCCAGATGAAGCGGCTCGGGCAGCACCGGGTGCTGCGGGCCAAACGGAATTACGGAGCGATGAGCCATGGACCTTACGCCTCCTTGTTCTGCTTGTCGCGGGCGGCCTTGGCAGCGGCATCGTCATGCTGGGCATCGGAGCCGGCAGCCGCAGCGGGCTGAGCAGCGACGCCCGCGGCATCGCCGGCGCTCGCAGCGCCTTCCCCTGCAGCAGCCGCAGCCGTGGCGGCCTTCTCGGCCGCGACCTTGCGCGCCTTGGCCTCGGCAGCCGCACGGACCTTCATGGCTTTCTCGCGCGCGGCCTTCACCTCGGGCGTGATAACGCTCATGGGCTCGGCAGTCGAGACCTGGTAGAAAAAGCCCTTAAAGTCGATCTGCATGTCGGTAATGGCAAGACCAAACAGGTCGTGGGCCTCGTTTTCAAACGGGAATACCGCCGGATAGTACGAACTGATAGACGGAATCTCCTGGTACTGATCAATTCCCTCAACCACCAGGTTTTCGATCGCATAGTTGCCGTCCTGCACAATATGCTCCTGAGCAGCACGAACGTTGATAAATGTATAGACCAGGCGATACGTGCCGTCGTCGACGTTGCGTTCGGCGTGCATCTGCACAAAGCGCGCGCCAACGCCCTTGAGCGCCTGGACATGCGACAGGAGCTCGTCGATCCCGACGATGGTATAGATAGCCTTTTGCATTACTCGGCCTCCTTTGCAGCGGCGGGCGCGGCGGACCTGGTGGACACGTTGACTTCGACGCCGTCACCGGCGACGGCCCCGGCCCCGGCCCCCGCAGCCACAAACCCGTCCTCGCCCAGCTCAACGCCACCGTCCCAAGTAGCGGCGCCGCCCACGGTAAGCGGATCGCCGCCGGCGCGCATCACGGCCTCCTTCTGGTCCAGAATGCCGCACGCCTCCACAATGGCATCGATCACGGTCTCGGGGCGAATGGCGCACCCGGGCGCGTACACGTCCACGGGAATCGCGCGGTCCACGCCGCCGATTACGTTATAGGCATCGCGGAACACGCCGCCCGAACACGCGCAGATACCGCAGGCCACCACACACTTGGGCTCGAGCATCTGGTTGTAAATCTGGCGCACGACGGGCAGATTCTGCGCGTTGACCGACCCCGTCACCAAAAAGATATCCGCATGCTTGGGGTTGCCGGTATTGACCACGCCAAAGCGCTCCGCATCGAACAGCGGCGTGAGCGAGGCCAGCACCTCGATATCGCATCCGTTGCAGCTCGAACCGTCGTAATGAATAACCCACGGCGAGCGCGACATTTTATGATCCATGGATGCCGCCTCCTAAATAAATACGTCGACGAGGATGGGCATAAGGTTGAGCAGGCCAAACACCAGCGCCACGCCCCATCCGAGCCTAAAGCAGCTGCGCCAGGTGCTGCGTGCGAAGGTGTTGTCGATCAGGACCTCGACAAAATACGTCGCGGCCATCACGACCAGGGCTACAACCCAGCTCACGGGGTTGTCCCAAACAAAGAACATGCCCACCCACATCAAAAACAGCACGGTCTCGCACCAGTGCATAAGGGTCATCTTGGCCAGCGTGCCGCCGCTCATCTCGGTGGCGACGCCCTGGACGATCTCCTGATGCGCGTGATGCGAGTACGAAAGGTCAAACGGCGACTTGCGCAGCTTGATGGTAAGCACCGCGAGCAGCGCCAGGAAAATGGGCGCACTGTACACGATGATGGGGGCCGACTGCCCCGTCACAGCGATGGAATCAAAGCTGTCGGTGGCAAGATACAGACCCACGCTCATCAGCAGAACGGCGGGCTCGTAACTCATGACCTGCAGCAGCTCACGGTCGGCGCCGACCTGGGCAAACGGACTTTGCGTCGAGGCGGACGCCAGCACCACAAAGATCGCGGCGAGGGTAACCATAAAAGCGCACAGCAGCGTGTTGGAGCCCGACACAAAGATGCCGCCGCCCACGACGGTAAAGATGAGCGCGCACGCCATATAGGTATCGTCCATGGTGTTTACGCTGGCAGGGGCTTTGCGCAGCAGCTTGGCAACGTCGTAGAAAGGCTGGAGCAGGCGCGGACCCACACGGCCCTGCATGCGGGCCGATAGTTTGCGGTCAACGCCGTCGATCAGGCCACCAACCAAAGGCGCCAGCAGGGCAAACACCACGGTACCAATAAAGATGCCCACGACGCCCGAACCTTCAAAATACTTACCGCGCAGCACCGAAGGCGCGCTCATGGCAAGCCGCTCGGGCCCAATCCACGCGCAACACAGCAGCGCAAACAAGATAATGCTGCAGCACACGACGCTGCCCGCGGGGCCGATACGCTTCTCGCCAAGGGCGTCCTCCGAGTACCAATTGCGCTTTTCGGCCTTCACCTCGTGTCCCATCGAGCCGCGGAAATGGCGATATTTGTCGGTTCCCACACCCGAAAGGTACACGTTGACGTGCGGCTTGTTGCTCACGCGGAATGAAGTCAGCAGCACCACGGCGATAAACGCCACGATAACCACCATCAGATACATGGAGTCCTTGCCAATAACGTACGGCACGCGGCCAAACACCATGGCCAAGTAAGGCGACACCAGACCGCTCGAGATAACCGGGAACGCCACGCAGCACAGAATCAGCAGCGCGGCGATGGTGTTGAGGGCCATCCATTCGGTCTTATGGACATTGACCTCAACGTTTTGAGCCGTGGGGTCGACGCCCGAAAGCTTGGCAAGCCACTTGCCCCAGAAGAAGAACGTCGCGGCCGAGCCAAAGGCAAGTACCATGATCATGAGCACGTTGCCGGTCTGTGCAAACGCCACCAGGGCGCCCCACTTGGACACGAGCATGCCAAACGGCGCCACAAACATGCCCATGATGCCCAGCATCATCAGGCGCGTCAGGTGAGGCATGCGGCTGAACATGCCGTCCATGTCCTCGATATTGCGGCTGCCGATATGATGCTCGGCCGTGCCCACGCACAGGAACAGCAACGACTTGGCCACCGTGTGGAACAGGATCAGGAAGATGGCCGCCCATACGGCCTCGGGCGCGCCGACACCCAGACAAGCACTGATAAGGCCCAAGTTGGAAATGGTGGAGTACGCGAGCACGCGCTTGGCGTTGCTCTGCGAGATGGCCATGAGAGCGGCGAGCAAAAACGTGATGGCACCCACACTCGTAACCATAAAGCCGGTCACGGGATAGATGGCATAGAGCGGGCTGAGCTTGACCATCAGGAAGACGCCGGCCTTGACCATGGTGGACGAGTGCAGCAGGGCGCTCGTGGGAGTAGGGGCAACCATGGCACCCAACAGCCAAGTGTGGAACGGCATCTGTGCGGCCTTGGTAAGGGCGGCGAGCGACAGCAGAATGACCGGCATCACCAGCAGCGCGGATTGTGCGGTTCCAGCACCGGAAAGCTCGATCATGCCCGAGATGGTCAGCGGCATGCCGTTGACGTGCAGATACATGAGTCCGGCCAAAAACGCGATACCGCCCAGCATGTTGAGGATGATCTGGATGAAGGCGTTCTTGATGGCCTCGGGCGTGCGCGTGTAGCCAATCATAAGGAACGAGCACACGGTAGTGCTTTCCCAGCCGCAGAACAGCCACTCAAGGTTGTCGCTCGTCACGATGACGAACATGGCTGAGAGGAACAAGAACATAAGCGCCAGGAACTGCGGGCGACGGTCGGGCGCGGTCTGCCCGCGCAGCGCGGCCTCGTGCTCGTCATGGGCCTGGAAGTCCTTCATGTAACCCAGGGCATACACGCAGATCAGGCTGCCGACGATACCGACGGCGAGGACCATGATTACGCTCATGTAGTCCAGGTAGAGCGGCGTTGCGGTGACGGCTTCGGTCGCGGGCAGCGTCATGGCTGCAAAGGCGAGCGAGCCCACCAGCTGGACTATGCCGAGCACCGTGGTGAGCGCGTTCCTATATTTGTACGCGTTGTACAGGATGACGGCGCACAGGATGACGTCGATGACGGAGCTGATGATCGAGAGCACATGCGAGGTGCCGGGGGCAACCTCAAAGCTCTGCGGACCCGTGCCAAAAAACATGGCGGCGACTACAACTGTCACCGCCATAATAATGCCGGAGCCTATGAGCCCCACCGCATCGCGGACGCGGTCACCGCGCGCAAGCAGCATGCCCAGCGCCGGTACCAGCGGAAACAGGGTAAGGAAATACAGTAGCGTCATACCATCACTCCCCCATGCAAAAACGCTGCAATTGTTTAACGTTATAGCTCA
>URZN01000120.1 GCA_900552345.1 uncultured Collinsella sp.
ACCTCGCGCAGTGCACGCTCGTAGCCGGCAAGACGCTTACGACCCGTATTGGAACGGCGCGCATTAACCAAGCAGGCAATGCGACGGTGGCCCTGCTCGATCAGGTAGCGGGTGGCCATATAGCCACCCATCTCGTGGTCGAACATCACCTTGTCGCACTCGAGCCCCTCAATGGCACGGTCGACCATCACGGCCGGAATGGGGAGATGGCTGACTTCTTCGCGCAGGGCGCGGTCGTCCGAGAACTCGTCGCCCACGACCAAGAACACACCATCGACGCCGCGCGTCACCAGCTGGCGCAGGAGCTCAAGATCGTCCTCGGCACTTCCACCCGAGCTGGTAATAAAGAGCGCGTAGCCGTCCTCGCGGCAGCGCTTTTCCAAGCTGCCGGCGAGCGAGGCAAAAAAGCGGCTCTCGATATTGGGAACGATAAGGCCCAGTGTGCGCGACTCGCGCATGACCAGGCTACGCGCGATCTGGTTAGGAACATAATGGTTGCGCGCCGCGACCTCTTTGATGAGCTTGCGGTTTTCTTCCGAGATTCGACAGGGCCGGTTGTTAAGGACAAGCGAGACCGACGAGGGGGAAAGCCCCACCTCCTGGGCAATCTGCTTGAGAGTAACTTTGTTGCCCATCTCGCTCCTTCCGAGTATTCGCGCAATCTCTTGAAAGTATAGCGACCGTCCCTCTACCTTGATGATAAACACTTTACCAATCCGGTAGACGGCTGTTTTATCGCCGCGATTGGCGCAAAGCAACCTAACCCCTTTGCGCCATGTGATGCATTGGGGTCAGGTTACTTTGCACCAAATCCATCCGGGTGGGGTATATTGCATTCGATTAATGAAAACGACCACCATAAGGCGGATATTCGTATGCACGAGAACGACTTTTTTAACGAGGACCTGCTCTGCGCGCTCGCCGGTGTTGCCGGCGAGGACAACGTGCTCATGAGCGAGCCCATGCGCGAGCACACCACGTTTAAGATCGGCGGCCCGGCCGATGTCTTTGTCACGCCCGATACCGAGCAGGGCCTCGTCGCCACGCTCGATACCTGCTATCGCTGCGATCTGCCACTCACCATCGTGGGCAACGGCTCCGACTTACTCGTCGGTGACAAGGGCATCCGCGGCGTCGTCGTGGCGCTGGGCGAGGGCCTCTCCGACATCACCGTCGACGGCACGCACGTCACGGCGGCAGCCGGCGCCTTGCTTTCCGATGTCGCCGCGGCTGCCGCCGAAGCCTGCCTCACCGGCATGGAGCCCCTCTCGGGCATCCCCGGCTCGGTCGGCGGCGCCTGCTATATGAACGCCGGTGCCTACGGCGCCTGCATGGCAGATGTTTTGGAGTCCGTGCGCGTCTATAAGCCCGCCCGCGCGCTCGACGACGGCACCCGCGGCAGCGGCAATATCATTGAGTTCGATGTCGACGAGCTTAACCTGGGCTATCGCAAGAGCCGCATCGCCGACGACGGCTTTATCGTGCTCTCTGCCACCTTTAACCTCGCCCCGGGCAACGCCGCGATGATCAAGGCCGACATGGACGACTACCGCCAACGCCGCGAGGACAAGCAGCCGCTCGACATGCCGAGCGCCGGTTCCACTTTCAAGCGCCCCGAGGGCCACTTCGCCGGCAAGCTCATCATGGACGCCGGCCTTCGCGGCCACGCTATCGGCGGCGCCCAGGTGAGCGAGAAGCACTGCGGCTTCATCGTCAACGCCGACCACGCCACCGCCGCCGACGTCGACGAACTCATCCGCCACATCCAAGCAACCGTCAAAGACCAATTCGGCGTAGACCTACAACCCGAAATCCACCGAGTAGGCGAATTCCTCTAATAAAAAAGAAGGCCCCGAAAGGGGCCTTCGCCATATTTATTCAGATAAACCAGTCCGGTGCGCAGCGCCCCGAACCCGAGAGGGCCGCGTGCCCGCCCGCAATATATTTGATTGATCGCGAGTTCCGCACGCAAAGAAGGCCACTTAATGTGGCCTTCGTCTTGCGCAGGACTGCCCGAGCAGGCAATCAAATATATTGCGGGCGGGCACGCGGCCCAGTCGGCTTTACGACAGCGCAATACCGCCGAGCCAGCCCCAGCGCACGCCAGAGCCAGTGCCGTAGAACCCAATGAACGAGTCAAGCGACTTAGACGTGATGGCGCCCTCGTTGCTCATAACGATGCCGCCGCCAACATAGATGCCCACGTGTCCGTACAGCAGACCCGGCGTACCGGTGCCACTGTGCGACGAGTCGGCCACGATCATGCCCACCTGCAGCGCCGAACGATCGGAGCTGTAGCACCAGGCGTTAAACATGTCGCACGCGTTGCCGCCAAAGTAGCCCACGCCGGCGTTGCGGAACACGTTGGTAACCCAGGCGGCGCACCAGTTCAGGCCAGGCGAAGGCGTGGAGTAGCATGCATTGACGACGGCCTGCTGCTTGCCCGAGCCGGCATTCTGCTGCGGGGTGCCGCCGGCATACGAGCCGCCACCCGAGCTTGAACCACCCGAATAGGAATTGTTCTTGTTTGCGGCAGCCGCGGCAGCGGCAGCCTTCTTGGCAGCTTCCTCGGCCTGAGCGGCAGCGAGAATCTCGGAATCGCGCTGGGCCATGAGCTCCTTAACATCATCGGAAAGGCCGTTCAGAACCGTCTGGACCTCCTGCTGCTTGGCCTGCATGTCCTGCATCTGAGCAGTCTGCTGGTCCTTGAGCTTCTCCAGGTCGGCCTTCTGCGACTCGAGCTCGGACTTCTGCGTATCGAGCTCTTTCTGGATGGTCTGGATGTCCTCGATGGCGTCACGGTCGCTCTTGTTGATCTTCTCGACGTAATGCGCGTTGGCGACGAGCTCCTCAAACGAACCAGAGGCGAGCAGCAACGACAGGATATTGGTACCGCCCGACTTGTAGCTGGCGGCAACGCGATCGGAAAGGTCGCCGCGCTTCCTCCTGAGCTCCGACTTCTTGGTGTCGATCTGCTCCTGGGTGTCGTCGATCTGACCCTGCACACCTTCGATATCGCTGAGGGTCTGGGCATTCTTGTTGGCGAGCGCCGCGTACTCATTAGCGATGCTATCGAGCTGAGCCTGGACCTCATCGAGCTGGGCCTGGGCGGCATTCAGTTTGTCGGTGGTTTCTTGGCTGGCCTCAGCCGCATGGGCGCGGGCGGGCAGGCCAAAAAGAACAGCCGCGGAAGCAGCGCCGAAAAGAGCCTTGAGGGCAGTGCGGCGCGAAAGCTCCTGCGTAAAGATGGAATCGTTGTTCGGTGACATATGTACTCCGTTACATGCTTATTTATATGTCGCTCAACTCAAACATATTAACGCACATCGCGCTTGTCCCAACTATTTCCACGAACGGCTGGAAAAGCATGGTCAGCGGCTCGCAAATACGCCCCGCGCCAAAGGTAAGGATTATGCAAATAACACCCTATGAGTACGTTAACATCAATCCTCTGGTTTTCCTGCCCCGCGTGTTTTGGGCGCCCCCAGCTGCGCTATACTCCCCTCAAGAAGTGTTCCTGATTCGATAGGAGACTACATGTCCAAAGCACTCGACCCCAAAGACACCTACGTCCTCGTTACCGGCGGCGCCGGCTTTATCGGCTCGCACACCGTCGTTCAGCTGCTCGAGGGTGGCTACCAGGTTGTCGTCGTCGATGACCTCTCCAACTCCAGCGCCGTTGCCATCGACCGCGTCAAGACCATCGTGGGCGACGAGGCCGCCAAGAACCTCACCTTCTACGAGGCCAACGTGCTCGACCGCGATGCGATGAACAAGATCTTCGATACCCACCAGATCGACCGCGTCATCCACTTCGCCGGCTTTAAGGCCGTTGGCGAGTCGGTGAGCAAGCCCGTCGAGTACTACCACAACAATATCGAGAACACCCTGGTGCTCATCGATGTCATGCGCAACCACGGTTGTAAGTCCATCATCTTCTCGAGCTCTTCGACCGTCTACGGCGATCCGGACAATCCGCCCGTCACCGAAGAGGACCCCAAGAAGCCCGCGACCAACCCCTATGGTTGGACCAAGTGGATGATTGAGCAGATCCTCATGGACGTCCACACCGCCGACCCCGAGTGGGACGTCGTGCTGCTCCGTTACTTCAATCCCATCGGTGCCCATCCGTCGGGCCTGATCGGCGAGGACCCCAAGGGCATCCCCAACAACCTGGTGCCCTACGTCGCCCAGGTCGCCGTCGGTAAGCTCGAGGCCGTTCAGGTCTTTGGCAACGACTACCCCACCCCCGACGGCACCGGCGTGCGCGACTACATCCACGTGTGCGACCTGGCATCTGGTCACGTTGCCGCCCTCAACTGGATGAACGGCAAGACCGGCGTCGAGATCTTTAACCTGGGCACCGGCACCGGCACCTCGGTACTCGAGGTCGTCGCCGCCTTCTCCAAGGCCTGCGGCAAGGAGCTGCCCTACGTGATTCGCGAGCGCCGTGCCGGCGATATCGCCGCCAACTGGTGCGATGCCTCCAAGGCCGAACGCATGATGGGCTGGAAGGCCCAGTACGACATCGCGGACATGTGCCGCGACAGCTGGAATTGGCAGAGCCATAACCCCAACGGCTTCGCCGACGCCGAGTAGATAAAACCTACATAGCGTTCTTGCCCCGGTCTCACGATGTGAGACCGGGGCTTTTTTCATGGCGCGTAACCATTTACCGAAAATGGGCCAACTTTTTTATCTTGCCCGTACATGTTTAAACAACATATTCTACAATAGGGACATCGACTCTAAAACTCGGGACGGGCCATTCATCCATCTGCAGGCCGATCCCACAACAAGAAGGTTGGTGAGCGCATTCATGGAGCGTGCAAGCGGTGTCCTCATGCCTGTCTCATCTCTGCCCGGACCATACGGAATCGGCGGCTTTGGCTGGAATGCCTACGACTTTGTCGATTTTCTTGCCTCGTGCAAACAACATTACTGGCAGATTCTGCCCCTTACGACGACGAGCTATGGCGACTCGCCCTATCAGTCGTTCTCGGCCCGTGCGGGCAACCCCAACTTCATTGACTTTGCCGAACTCATCGAGGCCGGCTATCTGGAGCAGTGCGATATCGACGGCGTGTACCTGGGCTCCGATCCCAACAACGT
>URZN01000121.1 GCA_900552345.1 uncultured Collinsella sp.
TGCGCCCCGAGATGCTTGCCGTCACCGTGGGCGGCAAGTCCATTTACGATGTCTGCTGCCTGTCGTGTCGCGAGTCGCTCGAGTTTTTTGAGGGCCTGGAGCTTACCGAGCGTCAGCAGTTTATCGGCGGGCGCATTGTCAAGGAAATCCTGGAGCGCCTGCGTTTTCTGGTCGATGTCGGACTCGACTATCTGACGCTCGATCGCGCCTCGGCGACGCTTTCCGGCGGCGAGGCGCAGCGCATTCGCCTGGCAACGCAGATCGGTGCCGGCCTTATGGGCGTTCTGTACATTCTGGACGAGCCGTCGATCGGCCTTCACCAACGCGACAACGAGCGCCTGATCAAGACGCTCGAGCGCTTGCGCGATATCGGTAATACCGTTATCGTCGTCGAGCACGACGAAGATACTATTCGCGCTGCCGACTACGTGATCGATATGGGTCCCGGCGCGGGCGTTAACGGCGGACACGTGGTCGCTGCGGGAACGCCTGCCGATATCATGGCGTGCCCCGATTCCATGACGGGTGCCTATTTGACCGGCAAGCGGATGATCCGCGTGCCCGATGAGCGCCGCAAGCCCGGCCGCGGCTGTCTTAAGATCACGGGCGCCCACGCTAACAACCTCAAAAACGTTACCGCCAAGATTGAGTTCGGTACGCTCACAGTCGTTACCGGTGTTTCGGGATCGGGCAAGAGCTCCCTGGTCACCGATACGATTGCGCCCGCGCTTACGAATGCCATCCATCGTTCGACGCGTCCCGTGGGGCCGTACAAGAAGATTGAGGGCATTGAGTGCATCGATAAGGTAATCGATATCGACCAGTCACCGATCGGTCGCACGCCGCGTTCGAACCCTGCGACCTATATTGGCCTTTGGGATGATCTGCGTGCGCTATTTGCAAGCACGCCGGAGTCGAAGGCGCGCGGCTACTCGCCGGGACGTTTCTCCTTTAACGTAAGCGGAGGTCGCTGCGAGGCGTGCAAGGGCGATGGCCAGATCAAGATCGAGATGCACTTCCTTCCCGATATCTATGTCCCCTGTGAGGTATGTGGCGGCAAGCGTTATAACCGCGAGACACTCGAGGTTACCTACCGCGGCAAGACAATCTCGGACGTGCTCGACATGAGTGTCACCGAAGCACTGGCTTTCTTTGGGAATATCCCGCAGATTAAGCGCAAGCTGCAGACCCTATATGACGTGGGTCTGGGCTACGTGAGCTTGGGCCAGCCCGCTACGACGCTTTCGGGCGGCGAGGCGCAGCGCGTGAAGCTTGCCAAGGAGCTTCATCGTCGTCAGACAGGCAAGACGTTCTACATTTTGGACGAGCCCACAACCGGCCTCCATTTTGAGGATGTCCGTCAGCTGCTCGACGTTTTGCAGCGCCTGGTCGATGCGGGCAACACGGTTCTGGTGATCGAGCACAACCTTGATGTCATCAAGGTTGCCGACCGCCTGATCGATATGGGCCCCGAAGGCGGCAATGGCGGCGGAACCGTCGTGGTCTCAGGCACGCCGGAGCAAGTCGCGGCATGTTCGCAGAGCTACACGGGCAAGTTCTTGGCGCCGCTGCTCAAGCGTGACCGTGAGCGTCAGGCACAGCTCGACGCGCAGTAAAGAGACGCTGTAGTACCGACGCGCCACCGATTCCTTCTGATTCGGTGGCGCTTCTGTGTGTCGAGATGGCATATGCGGCGGAATTGGCCCTATACTTAATCCTTGCGTCGCTCTGCGAGGGAAAGGATGTGCCATGGCAAAGGCTGTTAAGACGCCAAAAACCAATGCGATGCGCGAGCTGGAAAGCGCAGGCATCTCCTATGTTCTCCATACGTACGAAGACGACGGCGACGAATCGTCGGGGCTGGGCGTCGCGATTTCCGAGCAGCTTGGCGAGGAGCCCGGTCAGGGATTTAAGACCCTGGTCTGCACGACGCCGTCCAACGACCATGTCGTGTGCTGCATTCCTGTTGCCGACGAGCTCGACCTCAAGGCCGCCGCGCGCGCCGCAGGCGAAAAGTCGCTGACCATGATGCATGTCAAAGATTTGCTTGCCGCGACGGGGTATGTCCGCGGCGGTTGCAGCCCGGTCGGTATGAAAAAACGCTTCCGGACGCTGATCGATGAGACATGTGTCCTTTGGGATACCATTTTTATCTCGGGTGGCAAGCGCGGCTATCAGCTTGAGCTTGCTCCCGATGACTTAGTTGCATTTTGCGGGGCGACGGTTGCCCCGATCACGAGAGAGGACTGAGCGATGCCTCAGGAAGAATCAAAGCGCGGAGCTCACTTTGCAAAAGGGTCGGCTCCTCAGGCGCCCGCGCCCGAGGCCGCTTCGTTCGATAACGAGATTCGAAACGTCTGGTCCGCTGCCGCTGACCCGGGCGAGACGGCCGTGTACTTGCGTGCCGCCGGTGCCGGCACGGCACTTCCCCGTACGGTTCTTTCTTCGGCTCGTCCCGATGAGACGGCTGTCTTTTTGGCCGCTGCTCAATCGAGCGCCAGCGTGACGCCGGTCGTCTCCGAGGCTCCTCGTGTGCCGCGTCCCGATGAGACGGCGGTGTTTTTGATGGCAGCCCAGGGAAAGAGCACGCCGCAGAGCGCTCCTGTCGCTCGTTCCGCCAAGCCCGCGGCTCACGATGATGACGAGCCGCTTCTTTCGGATGACGAATGGTCGCCGCTTGGTTCGACAGATCCCGTCGAGGGCGTGGCCATCGACGGTGATGACGACTGGGACCCTCTGTCGTTTTCTGCCCGAACCGTCGCCGCCAAAGAAGTTGACACGGTGTTTGGCGACCATGCCATATTCGATGATGATGCCGTATCCGGTAACAACATGCCGAACAGCGATGACGCCGCACCTGCTGATGACGCCGTTTTGGTTGACGATCCCTTTGCGATGACCGGCTCCTTTGCCGTCGTGGACGATTTGCTGCCACAAGATGAGGTTCATGAGGGCTCTCAGGACGACGTAGACGATATGGGTTCGTCGGACTACTCCACGGTTGGTCGTTCTGCTGGCCTCATGACCGTGCTGACCATCGTGTCACGTGTCACCGGGTTTATCCGCACGTGGGCCATGGCGGCCGCCATCGGCATGTCGCTGCTCTCGTCCTCCTATCAGGTTGCCAACAACCTGCCCAACATGCTCTACGAGCTCGTGATGGGCGGCATGCTCGTTACGGCGTTTTTGCCGGTGTATATGGGCGTGAGGCGCGAGCAGGGCCGCGAGGCATCGAACGAGTATGTCGGCAACCTGCTCGGTATTCTGCTTCTGGTGCTGGGCGGCATCTCGCTGCTGGGCACCGTGTTTGCTCCCGGCTTTATTTGGACGCAGTCGTTCCTTTCGGGTAATGGCGACAGCATGGATACCGCTGCGTTCATGTTCCGCTTCTTTGCTATCCAAATTCTGTTTTATGGTTTGGGCTCGGTGTTCTCGGGTGTTCTCAACGCACACCGCGACTACTTCTGGTCGACGTTTGCCCCGGTTCTCAACAATGTCATCGTCATCGCCAGCTTTATGGGCTTTGCTCCCGTGTCTGCACAATTTGGCGAGCGGGTCGGCATTATCTTGATCGCAGCCGGTACGACCCTCGGCGTCTTTGTCCAGATGGCCTGCCAGATTCCCGCGCTCGGCAAGCATGGCGTGCATCCTCATATCCATATCGACTTTAAGGACCCCGCGCTGCGACAGACGATTGCGCTTGGTATCCCGACGCTGCTCGCCACGGTGTGCATGTTTGTCTCGACCTCCATTACCAATGCCGCCGCGCTGGTGGTGCAGCCCGAGACCGGCCCTTCCGTCATCGCATATGCGCGCCTGTGGTACACGCTGCCCTATGCGCTGATCGCCGCCTCGCTTTCGACGGCACTCTATACCGAACTCTCTCACGATGCGCAGGAGAAGGATTACGACAGCGTCCGCACGGGCATTTCGCGCGGTGTCGCCCAGATGCTCTTCTTCCTGATTCCGTTTGCGATGTACCTGATCGTCTTCGCCCGTCCGCTCAACATGATCTACTGCGCCGGCAAGTTCGATGAATCCGGTGTGGCGCTGGTGTCGGAGTTCCTTATCTATCTGGCACTTTCCCTGCCGCTCTACGGCGTGGTCGTGCTGATGCAGAAGAGCTTCTCGGCCCTGCTCGATATGAAACCTTATAGCCGCTATTGCCTGTACTCCGCTATCGGTCAGGCCGGTTCGGTGCTGCTGTTTGGCGTGGTATTGGGCTACGGTATGCCGGCAATTGCGCTTTCGTACGTCGTTGACTACGTGGTCTTGGTCGGATGCTCGCTGTGGTGGCTGCGCCGTCGTCTACATGGCCTTCAGGTCAAGTCTATCCTACACGGCGGTTTCTTCGGCCTGTTGTTCGGTGGCTTGGGCGCTGCCACGGGTGCCGGCGTCATGTGGGCACTTGAGCACTTTGTCGGAATGCTTGGCAGCTCGATCCTCATTACCCTGGGCTACGTTTGTGTTGCAGGCGTCGTCTCGCTCGCCGTGCCTTTTGGCCTTGCCTTCGTCTTTAAGATGCCCGAGGTCTCGGCGCTGCTTCGTCGCAAGTAGGTGCGTGTGGCAGGTCACGACAACATTCCAACACTTGCCGAACAGGTTTCGCGCGTTCCCACGCAACCCGGCTGCTACCTTTGGAAAGATGCCAAGGGCGATGTCATCTATGTGGGCAAGGCAAAAAACTTGCGCGCCCGTATGCGTCAATACGTGACGCTGCAGGATGAGCGTCAAAAGATCCCGCTCATGATGCAGCTGGTGGCGAGCTTCGACTATATCGTGGTGGAGACCGAGCACGAGGCTTTGGTGCTCGAGCGCAATCTGATTGGCCAGTACCATCCGTACTTTAACGTCGATCTCAAAGACGATAAAAGCTATCCCTTTATCGCCATTACCAAGAGCGACTTGTTTCCGGCTATTAAATACACGCGAGAGCGTCATAAACCTGGAACGCGCTATTTTGGCCCCTATACCGATAGCCGTGCGGCGCGTGAGACCATCGATACGCTACGCAAGGTTATTCCTATTTGCTCGGCATCCTGTGCGGAATGGCGCCGCTGCCGACGCATCGTCGACTCTCATAAGGGCG
>URZN01000122.1 GCA_900552345.1 uncultured Collinsella sp.
CGTCGGCAGCGTCAGATGTGTAGAAGAGACAGGTGCTGAGGGCCTTGCGCACGCTTGGGGTGCCGAGGTGGGCCGCACGCTGCTGGGTGCTCGTGCCGATGACGTCGCCTGCCGTGCCCGTGCCCGTGCAGCCGCTGGGTCCGACGCCCGCATGAACGGCTGCGCGCTGCCGGTCGCCATCGTGTGCGGCTCGGGCAATCAGGGCATTACTTGCGCGCTGCCTGTTATGGAGTATGCCGAGTACCTGCGCTGCGACCATGAGCGCCTGGTGCGCGCCGTGATGCTGTCCAATCTGATCGCCGTGCATATCAAGAGTTATATTGGTGCGCTCTCGGCGTTTTGCGGTGCCATTTGCGCCGCATGCGGTGCCGGTGCTGCCATTACCTGGCTGTGCGGCGGCACGCGCGAGCAGATCGGCGCGACGGTCTCGAACACGCTCGGCAACGTGGGTGGCATCGTGTGTGACGGCGCCAAGGCGAGTTGCGCCGCCAAGATTTCCGCTGCCGTCGATGCTGCGATTCTGGGCCACGATATGGCCATGCAGGGCCGCGGCTTCCGTGCCGGTGAGGGCCTCATTCAGGATACCGTCGAGCAGACGATCGCCAGCATGGGCTATGTAGGCCGTGTGGGCATGAAAGATACCGATGTCGAGATCCTCAACATCATGATCGGCAAAACCCAGGTCTGTTAAGACAGTACGTCGGCTATTTGGTGTTCGTAGAAGGCTTCTACTACGGCGTTAAAGTCGCGGGCGAAGTCTTCCATGGTTCCGCGCCAGGTGGCTCGGCTGGGCTTGCCTTGGCCCACATAGGCAGTCTGAATGCCGCAGGCGGGGCTGGGGAAGTCGCGTTTGGGATCGTTGCCCACCATGAGGACCTCGTGCGGCTCGAGCCCCATCACCTGAAGCTGCTCTAGATAGTAGGTGGCATCGGGCTTGCAGCGGGTGGTGTTTCCCATGTGCGTGACGAGCTCAAAGGGGGCGTCGGCCAGATCGCCCCAAGCCATGCGGCACTCGATGGCCCCCTGCGGAAAGCTGGGGTTGGTGAAGAGCGCGCAGCGCAGTCCTGCGTCCTGTACGGCCTGAAGCGCGGCGTGTGCGCCCGGCATGGCGTGGGCGTTAATGACCTCGTCGTTCTTGTGCGGAAGAACTTCGCGGTCATAGTAGGTAAACGCCTCGTAGATGAGGGGATCGGAGAGGCAGATGCCGCACCGGCGCTCAACCTCTTCTTGGTAAAACTCAAGATTGGTGCGATTATCCGTGCCGCTGCGGCGGTTGGCGTTGAGGTCGACCAAGATGGTGCCGAGGCGTGCCATCGTGCCACCGCGGCTGCGTCGTCCGATGTCCGCGAGCATCGACGAGACATCCTTAAAATACCGAAGGATGAATGCGTTGAGGTTGATGCTAAGAAGCGTCTCGTCCATATCGAAAACGACTGCTTTGAGCACGCGGGCACCTTTCTCGATAAATCGTTCTAGAATCATTGGCTCCGGATACTTTACCCCAAAGGCGTATGGGCAAACTGCTTATCGTCAAGTTGCGGAGACAGCTGTCCATAAGATTACGAAAAAGTCTCCACACGAGTAAAAAATCGCAGTTCACGCTTGAAATCGAACCCATTTCCCCGTAACCTATACGAACGTGATTGCATAAGCGTCACATTAGTATCTGTCGGCTCCCGAGTGTTCCTAAACGTTGTGTGCTTGTCGCACCCTTCTGTAGGTCCTAGCAATCGGGGCCCCGTAGTTCGAAAGGGGTCCACCTTTGAGTGAGATTCAGAACTCGTCCATTTTCTCTCTTGACGATGTCAACGAGGAGGAGATGAACAACCTCATCGACGGTACGATTACCGACTTTGATGAGGGCGATCTCGTTAACGGCACTGTCGTTAAGATCGAGCATGACGAGGTGCTCGTTGACATCGGATTCAAGTCCGAGGGCGTTATCCCGGTCCGCGAGCTGTCCATCCGCAAGGACGCTAACCCTGCAGACATCGTTGCACTCGGTGATCCCATCGAGGCTCTGGTTCTCCAGAAGGAGGACAAGGACGGTCGTCTGGTCCTGTCCAAGAAGCGTGCCGAGTACGAGCGTGCTTGGAACCGCATCGAGGAGAAGTTCAACTCCGGCGAGAACGTCGAGGGCGAGGTTATCGAGGTTGTCAAGGGCGGCCTGATCCTCGACATCGGCCTGCGTGGCTTCCTGCCCGCTTCCCTCGTCGACCTCCGTCGCGTCAAGGACCTCACCTCTTACATGGGCACCCGCATCGAGGCCCGCGTCATCGAGATGGACCGCAACCGCAACAACGTCGTCCTCTCCCGTCGCGTCGTGCTCGAGGAGTCTCGTAAGGCCGAGCGCTCCGAGATCCTGTCCAAGCTCAAGTCTGGCATGCGTCTCCAGGGCACCGTTTCCTCCATCGTCGACTTCGGCGCCTTCGTCGACCTCGGCGGCATCGACGGCCTCATCCACATCTCCGAGCTCTCCTGGAACCACGTCAACCATCCTTCCGAGGTTGTCAAGGTCGGCCAGGAGGTCGAGGTCGAGGTTCTCGACGTCGATCTCAACCGCGAGCGCATCTCCCTGGGTCTCAAGCAGACCACCGAGGATCCGTGGCGCGCACTGGTCAAGAAGTACCCCGTCGGCGCTATCGTCGAGGGCACTGTGACCAAGCTTGTCCCGTTCGGCGCTTTCGTCGACCTGGGCGAGGGCATCGAGGGCCTGGTGCACATCTCCGAGATGGCCAACAAGCACGTCGATCAGCCTTCTCAGGTCACCCACGTGGGCGACAAGGTTCAGGTCAAGGTCATGGAGATCGACCTCGACCGTCGTCGTATCTCCCTGTCCATGAAGTCCGCTGCTGAGACTCTGGGCGTCGAGATCGAGGTTACCCCGCTGCCTTCCGAGAAGAAGGACGAGGAGACCGACGCCGAGTAAATCGGTTTGACGATCACTTGTTTTAAGGGATCCGTCCGCAATGGACGGGTCCCTTTTTTGCATTTGTTGCTTAGGTACGCGATGCTGCCAGGGCTGTCCACAGGCTATTGGGTTGTCAGTGCATGAAAAATGCCGACATCCCGCCTCGGGGAAGAGGCGGGAACGCACCGAGTAGACGGAGGGGTGCGGAGCGCGGTCGCGTCTCGACTGACGACGTTGCCCATCGACGGGACTATTGTAGCGCATGGGTGGTTCTTGGTTTATCGTGCGAGCGCTTGCGTTGTGTCATTGCCCGCGGCAACGGTGTGCTACACTCTTACACTGCTGAGTGGGCCAGACGGTCGCGCGATGTGCTGCTTGCAGCACGCGTGAGGAAAGTCCGGGCTCCAGAGGGCGGGATGCCGGCTAACGGCCGGGCGGAGTGATCCGACGGAAAGCGCCGCAGAAAAGAAGACTCCCACCTGCGCCGCAAGGCGTAAAGGGAAAAGCTGAAACGGTGGTGTAAGAGACCACCAGCGTCGTGGCAACACGGCGGCTTGGCAAGCCCCATCCGGAGCAAGCGCGAATAGGAACGCTATGGGCCGGCCCGGTCCGCGTTCGGGTAGCGTGCGTGGAGCTGCACGGTAACGTGCAGACAAGATAAATGACCGTTCACGACAGAACCCGGCTTATAGGCCCACTCAGCAACTATGTTGACGCTGCGACGGCATCAGCTGGCCGATTTGGCGCTCATTCGTCGGTCGCCGCCATAAGGCGTGCTCCCTCCTCTTTCGGGCCAAATCGACTCAGCTGACGCCGTCTCGCTGTTTTTGCCTGGTCATCGGCAGCCTCATTTCTGTTGCAATCTCGTCTTTCAAGGCACCTTGCTCGCGCTGACGGGTTCTCGCTGTTGGTGGCGGCATCATTGGCGTTTCCGCTCTTGTTGGCGAGGGCAACGGTGCTGTCTTTGCCGTATTATTGAGGCTGTTTGTTGCTTTGCTTGTGTTTGAGGGGCTTTGTTGGACAGCTATTTTACTTTGCAATCGATTATTGAGGCTTCGGGCGAGTTTGTGGACCGCAAGAGCCGGTTTATTGCCCAGCTGGTCCATATTGAGTCCGAGGATGAGGCGAATGCCTTTATCGAGATGGTTCGCAAGCGTCATTACGACGCTCGACACAATGTTCCCGCGTGGATTTTGGTCGATGGGCGCGAGCGCCAGAGCGATGATGGTGAGCCGAGCCGCACGAGCGGCATGCCGACGCTCGAGGTGCTGCGCGGTGCGGGGCTCAAAAATGTTTGCTGCGTGGTGACGCGCTATTTTGGTGGCACGCTGTTGGGGCCTGGTGGCTTGGTGCGCGCCTATACTGCGGCAACGCAGGCGGCGGTGGCCGCGGCTCAGGAGGCCGGGCAGATCGTCGAGATGACGAGTGTCGTGCCGGTTGACGTGCATGTGGCCTATCCGCAGTATGAGCAGGTGCTTCGCTTGGCACAGGATTCGGGTGCCAAGGTTTCGGATACCGATTACGCGGATACCGTTACACTTCACTTGGTATTTAAGGCGGGGGAGCAGGAGCCATTTTGCGCCAAGATGCGCGAGCTTATGGCGGGACGCGAGGAGATCGAGGTCGGCGCTCCCGAATTTGCCGAGTTCTGACGGCGACGGCCGGCGTGCTTTTGGATGGATCCCAAGCGTGCCGGCCGTCGTTTTATGTTGATGCCGTCTACTCGGCGAGCTGCTTTAGCACATCGCAGGCGATCTCGACGGCATCGTCGATGCAACCGGGGCAGCTGCGGAGCGGACCCTTATCCGATCCGATGCCCTTGAGCGTGCCGCAGACGGTCGTCGTATTCTTCTCGCCAAAACGCTTGGCAATTTCACGCGACAGCTTGTAGGTCTGGCCTTTGGTCTTGGGGTTTTCCATGCCGTCGCTCATTACAAAGCCCATGATGGCCACGGCGCCCGAGATGGCGCCGCAGGTTTCGGTCATGCCGCCCATGCCGGCACCAAAGCCCTCGGTGAGGGTAAAGGCGACCTGGGGGTCGAGTCCGACGGCAGGCGCGAGCGTGCAGGCGACGGCCTGGGCGCAGTTAAAGCCACGGGCGTGGTATTCGGCAGCCTGAGCCTGACAGGCGGTGATGTCGAGCTGGG
>URZN01000123.1 GCA_900552345.1 uncultured Collinsella sp.
CATCTGTACACCGCTCAACGGTATCCTGGGCCTTATCGAGATCGAAGAATTGAAGGGAGGCGATATCCAGGTCGCCCGCGAAAGCCGTGCCAAGGCGCGCGTTGCCGCCAATCACCTGCTCTCGCTGATCAACGACATCCTCGAGATGGGCAAAATCGAAGACCGCAAGCTAACACTGGAGCATACGCCTTTTAACCTCAAAGAGCTCTGTGACGATACACTGGTGCTGTGCAAGCTCCGCGCGTCCAGTAACGGCATCACAATGCAGGACAATAGTCTGCCGTACGCCACGGGGCCATACATGATCGGCAGTCCCACCCATATCCGACAGATCATGATCAACCTGTTAGACAACAGCATTAAGTACAACAAGCACGGCGGCTCCGTCACCTTTAGCTCAAAGACCAAGCCACTCGATAACGGGCGCGCGCTCTTTTGCTTTAGCGTTTCGGATACCGGCATTGGTATGACTCCCAAGTTTTTAAAGCATATCTATGAGCCGTTTGCCCAAGAAGGTGACGATGCGCGCAGCAAGTTCCAAGGAACCGGCATGGGCATGCCAATCGTCAAGTCGCTTATTGAACTGATGGGCGGCACGATTGAGATTTCGAGTGAGGTTGGCGTGGGGAGTACGTTCAACGTCCAGATTCCGCTCGATATCGACAAAGACCCTCAGGCAAGAGAGCGCGCGGACGAGCAAGCAGACAGCTGCTCGCTTGCCGGCATGAACGTTCTTTTGGCAGAAGATAACGAGCTCAATGCCGAGATTGCCCAGGCGCTGCTCGAAAGCGAAGGCATTGTCGTAACTCGCGCCGCCGATGGCAACGAAGCGGTCGACCTATACGTTGGCCGTCCCGCCGGCAGCTTCGATGCGATCCTGATGGACATTATGATGCCGGACATGGACGGCTACGAGGCAACCCGCGCGATTCGTCTGAGCGAGAAGGTCGATGCAGCCGATATCCCCATCATCGCGCTCACCGCCAATGCCTTTGCCGAGGACGCCAAGGCGGCACACAACGCCGGTATGAACGCCCATCTGTCCAAACCGCTCGACTTTAACAAGCTCAAAAACATACTCGCCCGCATCAAGAAAAACGGAGCTGTTTCGCTATAGTTTGTGCTCAACAACCATACGCAGCAGAAAGGAAGCCAACAATGTTTAGGCCCTTACGCCGAAAGAAACGCGCCATCACCGACGAGGAAGCGCGCGAGCTGCTCACTACCTGCAAGCGCGGCGTCTTTGCCGTCAACGGCGACGATGGCTACCCGTACGCCATTCCCGTCAACTACTTCTTTGACACCGAGCACGACAAGATTTATTTCCATGGCGCCAACGCCGGCCACAAGGTCGATTCACTCAAGCGCGATGACAAGGTCTGCTTTACCGTTTACGGCAACGAGTGTTACAAGGACGGTGACTGGGCTCCCTACGTTATGAGTACCGTGGTCTTTGGCCGCTGTCGCCTGGCGAATGACACCCCCGCGTTTATCGAGGACAAAGCCCGCCAGCTCGCCCTTAAGTACTGCCCTTCTGCCGAGGAGGTCGAAGAGGAAATCGCCAAGGACATTAAGGGCGTCCAGCTCTACGAGATTACGATTGAGCATCTTTGCGGCAAGCAGATTCAGGAAAAGTAAGCCCTCTCAGCAGACCTCATCAATAACAATATGGCCTGGTTCCAACCCACCTTGGAACCAGGCCATATGCTTATAGAGCGTCAGCGGCTATGTGCGCTAACGCCTCAACGAGCTCCTGCGAGCTCACGGGTTTACTCAGGTGCGCGTCCATGCCCGCCTCGCGCGAAAGCCTGCGGTCGTCGGCAAAGGCGTTGGCACTCACGGCGATAATCGGCGTGGTCGCGGCATCCTCGCGATCGAGTGCTCGAATCCGACGCGTGGCCTCAAGGCCATCGATGCCAGGCATCATGATGTCCATCAACACCACGTCGTACTCGTGCGGTGCGCTCGCGGCAAACGCCTCAACGGCAGACTCGCCATCCTTAGCATGCGTCACGACGGCACCGGCACGGCTGAGTGTAAACTGCGCGATCTCGGCATTCAGATCGTTATCCTCTACGAGCAAAACGCGCAAGCCCTGGAGCGCATCGCCATCGCCCGCATCCGCGCGAACTGCCTGAGGAATCTCGGAGCGCTTGCATTTCTCGAACGGCAGGCGGATGGTAAACGTCGTCCCCTGCCCCAAGACGCTCGTAAAGCTCATGGTTCCGTCCATAAGCTCCACCAGCTGTTTTGCGATAGGCGCGCCCAGGCCAGTTCCCGATGAAGCGCCTTCCACTTGCTGCTCCTCGCGGCAAA
Organism: uncultured Collinsella sp.; assembly: GCA_900552345.1. Classification (GTDB taxonomy): domain Bacteria; phylum Actinomycetota; class Coriobacteriia; order Coriobacteriales; family Coriobacteriaceae; genus Collinsella. The sequence goes on from URZN01000123.1 coordinate 2,317, forward strand.
ACGGCTCGTAGAGGTGCTGTTGGAACTCCTCGCTCATGCCAATACCGTTGTCGGCGATCGTGTATTCATAGACGGGGACGCCATCCGCTGGCTCCACCTCGCGGCACACCAGCCGAACATATCCGCCCTGGCGGTTGTACTTGACGGCGTTACCGGCAATATTGAGCAACAAGCGCTTGAGGTGCGTCACGCTCACCCGCGCATAGGGATGATTAAGCGTCTGCTGGTCGCAGATAATTGTCACCAGACGCTCCTCGGCCTGGCGCTCCAGAATATCGCGCACTTCACAGTTGAGGGCCACCAAATTTATGGGCACGAGGTTCAGGTCGACCTGTCCGCTCTCCAGGCGACTCATATCGAGGGCCTCGTTGGCAAGGTCGAGCAGCAGTCCCGATGCCGTCCAGATTTTTGAGCGGCACTCAGTCTGCTTTTGCAGATCGTCCGCATTGGCATCGCCAACCTCGACCATGCCGCGAATGCCGTTGATGGGCGTGCGCAGATCGTGGCTCATGCGACGCAGAAACTCTGTCTTTGCCGAGTTGGCAGACGAGGCCTCACGCGCCGCCTTTGCCAGCTTGTCGCCATAGTCGCGCTCCTGCTGCAGCAAGTCCGTCAAACGTCGACGATCAGCGCGGCGACGCACCGTCACAACAACGGCTATAACACCGCCGTAGAGCACCAGCACGCCGGCGGCAACAGCCGCGGCGACCTCAAAGTAGCGCTGCGCCGAGGCATAGGTATACACATAGAATTTGTGCGCTTTTCCAAATGTGCCCAAATACCACTCGCCGTCGGCGTTAACCAATCTGACCTTACCAGCCAGGCATCGATCCTTAATACCGTCGACAATGAAGACATCCGTCGCAGGCAGATCGAACACGCCCAATACGGTGGGTTCAACGGCATTGGTCGCAACGACCTTGCCGTCGCTTTCGATCACGATATTGCCGCTATCGATGGTTTCATAGCCTTCGAGCAAACTCTGCAGTTTGAGCGTATTGCTTGCAACCGCCTTCGCGCTCTGATGCCTTACCGCGATAACGATACCCTCGCCATCCCGCCGGGTCACGCAACCAATGTCTGCAACCGAATCATCCGAAAGCGTAATGCGGGCGGTATAGGACTTAAGCGGATGGACCGCCACCTCCAGCACGGGTGCTTCCTTGAGATACGTAGCGAGTGACCCGTAGCCCACATCGCCCGTCGAGGACTCGGACACCAAATTGCCCGATGCATCCGTCACAATCAGCGCGCTCACGTTGAACTGGTCGGCGTATTGCTCCAGCATGGCGTTATCCACCGAACCGTCGCGCTCCATATCGCGAGCAGCCTCTCCGGCAATCTCCATAACGCGAATCAGGTTTTTGGTCGCATAGGCGCTGTTGAACGCGTCGTAGGAAAGGCTCTGCGTCGCCACGTAATCGACAACGTCGGCAAAGCGCTGCTCGGCTTGGGCCGTCGTGTAACCGTAGCTCATCATGCCGGCAACAACCGAGAGCGCTATCCCCAGCAGAGCGACAAGGAGCCATGCCCCTGTCGAACGATTGTCCCGCTCCTGAGCGGCGTGGTCGGGCGCATCGATCATGACAGGCCCTCCATATTCAAAAATGGCGAAGGGTCATCAAAGTACTTTGACACTAGGCGTTCCATGGTGCCATCGGCAAGCATTTCTTGGTAGGCATGAGTGAGCTTGACGTCGATGCCGCGCGTATCGTTGATATCGAAAGCGGTGCCCAAACCAACCTCTAGCAGCGGCTCATCCAAAATGCGATATGTCACACCATAGTCTTTTTCGTAGGTGAGGAACGAGGACTCATGCGCGGCGATAGCGTCGACCAGGCCCTCGACGAGCGCCGGGTTCAGATATGAACCGTCCGAAAAGCTGTAGAGCTCCTTGATCTGCGGAACGTTTTCATTTGTGCGATTGAGCAAAATGCCCTCGGGCTTGGTGGTGGACTGAACCGCCACGATCTTATCCTCAAGATCGGCAAGCGTGTAGATATCGCTCTGGGGATCGACCGCGACCACCTGGCGGCTCGCAAGGTACGGGCCGGCCCAACGATATTCGTTTTCGCGACCCGTCATGCTAAAGCTGCCCATGACGCAATCGAGTTCGCCGCTCGCCAGCAGCTCTTTCTTCTTTTCCCAGTCGATCAGCTGGTATTTTGGCTTATAACCAATGCGGGCCAAAGCCTCGGTCAATATCTCGACATCCAGGCCAACGATATCGCCGTACTCGTCGGTATACACAAACGGTGGATAGAGGTCACTGCCGACGTTGAGCGTCTTAAGGTTGTCGTCTTTGGCCTGCGAGGCGTCCGGGGCTTTTGATGCTGGCGTCGAGGCTTCGTCATTGTGCCCGGAACAGCCGGCTATCGCTACGACAAAGGCACACGCTACTGCAAGCGCGGCAAACAACGATATGACAACCGAGCGACGGGGTCTTTTCATCGAGCTCCAGACGATCCTGTTTACAGACTGAAATGCTAGAAATAATAGCAAACGAAGTCACACGAGTGCCCAATGGTTACAGACGTTTTACCATGTGGGGCCTTCCAGCCGACTTGGCAGAAGACCCCGCATGCAGTGCTCACTTACCGTGCATTAAAAACGTAGCGGTCCAGGCGGTCGCACGCTTCCCTTACGCGCGAAAGCGGCAGCGCCAGATTCACGCGAATGTGACAGGGCCCGTGGAACGGACGGCCGTCCCGATACCCCTGTCTCTTAT
>URZN01000124.1 GCA_900552345.1 uncultured Collinsella sp.
ACCGGTGGACGGCACCGAGCCGTCAGTGAGATTGAAGAAGGGGGAGGCCTCGCGGTCTCCCCCTTTTTTGCGTTTAATAGAGAGTCGTAATACAAGAACTCGCCTTCGTTTAGCTTGTCTTACTGTTTGGCTGTATTTTGAGTCCTTCTTTTGTATTTGCGCGATAATAACTCCCATTGGCGTTAGGGAGGACTTGATGTTTACCGTTTTTGTCTTAGGCAATATTGCTTCGGGTAAATCGACTGCCTGCCGCTATCTCAAATCTCATGGCGCCATGCTTATCGATCTGGATGAGCTTGCCAAATCGCTGTATGTGCCAGGCTCCGATATCGTCAATGCCCTCGCGGAAGAATTCGGTTGGGACATTCTGGACGGGGAGGGCGGCATTCGCCGCAATGTCCTCGCTGCTCGAGCTTTCTCCTCTCCTGATACAGTTGCGCGGCTCAACGACATCGTTCATCCGGTTCTCATCGAACAGCTTTCGCTGAGGATTCTCGATCCTGTTTGCTGTACGGTTTCGTCCCCCCGTTACCCCTTTGCGGTTGTCGAGGTTTCTGCCCCGACTGGTTTTGAGGATGCTTTTGGCCTGGCTGATGAAATTCTGGTTATCAGCGCTCCTTTAGCAGTTCGTCGCGAGCGTGCCATTCATCGTGGTATGGAGTCCTCTGATTTTGATGCGCGCTCTGCATGCCAACCTGATGAGGCTTCGCTTTGCAATCTCCCTACGACGGTAATCGATAATGCGGCGGGCGATAACTCGCTCTTTGAACAACTGGACGCATGGCTTGCGCGCCATGGCTTTGGGGACGTAGTGGATAAGGAGGAGCCCGATGCCTAAGACACGTTTCTTTACGTGGTATCGCGTGGTGCCACTTGCCGTTATGTTCGTCTTCGGCATTATTTCGCTCGTCTACTCGTATGCACCTGCCGCCTTCTTTAAGCCTTTGTATCCGATTGACTACGAGGCGTACATAAAGCAATCGAGCATTTCGCACAATCTCGATCCGTATCTGGTGTGTGCTGTCATAAAGTCGGAATCGAATTGGGATCCCGAGGCTGAGTCGAATCAAGGCGCTCAGGGATTGATGCAGCTGATGCCCGAGACTGCCCAGGATATGATTGCCAAGGGTCTTGTCGATGGTAGCGAGTATTCAGCCGACAACCTTAACGATCCCGTTACGAACATCGAGTTTGGATGTGCGTACCTTTCGTATCTTTTAACGTTTTTTAACGGGTCGACTGACAGCGCCATTGCCGCCTATAACGCCGGTATGGGCAATGTCGACGGATGGGCGCAGCAGAGTACGTCGCTTCATAATGCAATCACCTTTCCCGAGACGCAGGCGTATCTGATTCGTGTCAATAATGCCTGGGTTCGCTACAAGACCCTCTATCCCGATCGGTTCGTATAGGACTATGCCTGCCGCCTGCGTATGCTGCAGATATATGAGTTAGGAGTATCCATGGCGGAATTTGAAGTTGAGCGTGTTGGAGGAGAGCTCAAACGTTTTGGCGTTGTGGGCTCTGAGGTGCCATTTAAGGTCGTGTCTCCATATGAGCCCGCTGGTTCCCAGCCTAAGGCCATTGAGTCGCTTGTGCAGGGCGTGAGGGACGGAGATCGCTATCAGGTTTTGCTGGGCGTGACTGGTTCGGGTAAGACCTTCACGATGGCTAAGACTATTGAGGCCCTGGGGAAACCGACGCTGGTCATGGCTCCCAACAAAACGCTTGCCGCTCAGCTCGCGAGCGAGCTCAAGGAATTCTTCCCTGACAACGCCGTGGTCTATTTTGTGTCGTACTACGATTACTATCAACCCGAAGCGTATGTGCCGCAAAGCGATACGTATATCGAGAAAGATTCTTCGATTAACGAAGAGGTCGAGATGCTGCGACATCAGGCGACCGCATCGCTGCTATCTCGACGCGATGTGATCGTCGTCGCATCGGTCTCGTGTATCTATGGCATTGGCTCTCCCGAGGACTATGCTGGCCTAGCTCCGAACGTCGACAAGAAGGTGCCGCTCGAGCGCGATGACTTTATCCATGCGCTTATCGATATTCAGTACGATCGCAATGACTATGACCTGGCACGCGGCACTTTCCGCGTGCGCGGCGATGTCGTCGACGTGTATCCGCCCTATGCCGAGCATCCGTTGCGGTTTGAGTTCTTTGGCGACGAGGTCGAGCTGATTGCCGAGATCGACGAGGTCACCGGCGAGATGCTGCGTGAGTACGAGGCCATTCCCGTGTGGCCGGCCTCGCACTACGTGACTGAGAACCCTAAGGTCAAAGCGGCTCTGAAATCAATCAGCGAAGAGTGCGAGAAACGTGTGGCCGAGCTCAAGGCGACTGATAAGCTGCTCGAGGCACAGCGTCTGCAGCAGCGCACCGACTATGATCTCGAGATGCTCGAGACCATGGGTTTTTGTAACGGTATCGAGAACTACTCGCGTCATCTGGACGGTCGAAAACCGGGCGAGCCGCCGTTTACCCTGATCGATTACTTTCCTAAGGACATGCTCTGCATCATCGATGAGAGCCATGTGACGGTGCCGCAGATCCGCGGCATGCACGAAGGCGACCGCTCGCGTAAGGTGACGCTGGTGGAGCATGGTTTTCGTCTGCCTTCGGCACTCGATAACCGCCCGCTTCGTTTCGATGAGTTTGAGGCGAGGATTCCCCAGTTCATCTACGTTTCGGCCACGCCGGGCGACTACGAGCTGCGGGTTAGCCAGAATGACGTTGAGCAGATTATTCGTCCGACCGGTCTGCTCGACCCCAAGATCGATGTGCGTCCTGTTCGTGGGCAGATTGACGATCTTGAGGACGAGATTCGCGAGCGCGTTGCCCGCAAGGAGCGCGTGCTGGTGACCACGCTCACCAAGCGCATGGCCGAGGACCTGACCGATCACCTACTCGACGCTGGCATTAAGGTCAACTACATGCATTCCGATACGGCGACGATGGACCGTGTCGAGATCCTGCGAACGCTGCGCGAGGGAAAGATCGATGTTCTCGTTGGCATCAACCTGCTCCGCGAGGGTCTAGATCTTCCCGAGGTCTCGCTGGTGGCAATACTCGACGCTGACAAGGAAGGTTTCTTGCGCAATCGCCGTTCGTTGATTCAGACGATTGGCCGTGCGGCCCGTAATGCCGACGGCGAGGTCATCATGTATGCAGACGTTGTGACCGATTCGATGAAAGAAGCCATCGAGGAGACGCAACGCCGTCGCGAGATTCAGATGGCATATAACGAAGAGCATGGCATTGTGCCCAAGACGGTTCGCAAGGCCATTAACGACATTTCGAGCTTTATTGCCGAGGCCGAAAAGACTGTGGGCTCGAAGGGGCGCTCGAGAGGCGATTCGCTGGGTCACGGTGCGTTCTATACACCCGACGAAAACGGCGAGGGCGCCGCGCCGGAGACGGTGGCACCCGAGCAGACGCTTGCCGAGCAGCTGGAAGGGCTGCCGCATGACGAGCTCGTGCGGATTGTCGAGACCATGGAGGAAGACATGCGTAACGCTTCCGCCGCCATGGACTTTGAGGAGGCGGCACGTCTGCGCGATGCCGTCGTTCAGATTCGGGCGATGCTTGAGGGCGCATCTGAGGACGAAACGATCGAGCGTTTGCGTTCGCAGGCTCGCAAGGGCTCTACCTTTGCTTCGGGCAGAAAACGCCAGGGTGCACGATTCAGGAAGTAGCGAACAGGCCCCGAGTTCCCTGTGGAGCTCGGGGCCTGTGTCGTTTGGACGCGGGAGTTCGTGCGCTAGAGGTCTGCTATCAACGCCTCAGCGCAACGGATGCCGTCGGTGGCGGCGCTCATGATGCCGCCTGCATATCCTGCTCCCTCGCCGCAAGGGTAGAGGCCTGGGGTCGCCACGGCGTGACACGTGTGATCTCGGTTGACGGTGACCGGGGAACTCGAACGCGTCTCCACGCCGGTGAGCACGGCATCGGGGCGGTCGTAGCCCCGCAGCTTTTTCCCGAGCAGGGGAATTCCCAGGCGAAGCGACTCGACGATATGCTGCGGTAGTGCCTCGTCAATTGCTGTCCAAGTCACACCGAGCGGATAGGTGGGCTTAACCTTTCCACATGCCGTGCTGGCGCGTCTAGCAAGGAAATCCCCGACGAGCTGTGCCGGCGCGTTCCAGTTGGAGCCACCCAGACGATAGGCGGCTCGCTCGCAGGCGCGCTGGAGCTCAATGCCTGCGAGCGGATCATCGCTGGGAAGGTCGTCAGGTGTGACGTTAACGAGTAGGGCGGCATTTGCGTTGCGCCCGTCGCGAGCATTGAGGCTGGCACCGTTGACGCACAGATGGCCCTGCTCGGAAGAAGCCGCGACAACCTGTCCGCCGGGGCACATGCAAAACGAGAACACGCTGCGGCCGTTGGGGAGATGGGCGACAAGCTTGTAGGGGGCTGCTCCGAGTGCCGGGTGCCCCGCCGAAGGGCCATATTGGGCACGGTCGATGTCGCGCTGTGGATGCTCGATGCGCACACCCATGGCAAAGGTCTTTTGCGCGAGGGCAACGTTATGCTCCTTGAGAAGCTCGAATACGTCGCGGGCGGAATGGCCGCAGGCGAGAATGAGGTGCTTTGTGGCGATTGTCTCGCTTGTGGTTTCTTGGGGCGGTTGGACATCGACGCCGGTGATGGCGCCGGATCCATCGGTTCGAATATTGACGAGCTTTGTTCGATAGCGGATGGTTCCACCGAGTTGCTCGATGCGCTGAGAAATGTTGGTGACGACGGTGGGGAGGATGTCGGAGCCAATGTGCGGCTTGGCGTCCCACAGGATGTCACGAGGTGAGCCCGCTTCGACGAATGTTTCAAGAATCAGCCGATGGGCAGGATTCTTGGTTCCCGTGTTGAGCTTGCCGTCAGAGAAGGTCCCTGCGCCGCCCAGGCCAAATTGGATATTGCTTTCGGGGTCGAGGATACGCTCCTTAAGAAAGAGATCAATCGCTTGCGAGCGGCGAAGTGCGGGGTCGCCGCGCTCGATGAG
>URZN01000125.1 GCA_900552345.1 uncultured Collinsella sp.
CGTTAAAGTAAACGTATCTGCTGTAGGAGCCTCCCGAGACAACACGCCTCGGGAGGCTGTTCTGAGAAAGGTTGCAGCCTTATGACCGTCGATCCTTTGATTCAATCCCTGAAGGGTAAACTCGTCGTGAGCGTTCAGGCGTATATGGGCGAGCCGCTTCGTACGCCCGAGACCATGGCTCAAATGTCTCGCGCTTGCGAGCTCGGCGGTGCCGCCGCCATTCGCTGCCAGGGCCTTGCCGACATTGCCGCCATTAAGGGTCGCTGTGAGGTTCCTGTTATCGGCCTGTGGAAGGATGGGCACGAGGGCGTTTACATCACGCCGACGCTGCGCCACGCTCGCGCCTGCGTTGCTGCGGGTGCCGATATCGTGGCGATTGACGCCACCGATCGCCCACGTCCCGATGGCAAGTCGGTCGAGGATACCTTCCGCCCGCTGCACGAGGAGGGCGTGCTCCTGATGGCCGACTGTGCCACCATCGAGGATATTCGTCGTGCTGTCGACATGGACTTCGACCTGGTGTCCACCACGCTTTCTCATGGTGTTGCCGCTATCGACTGCACCATGGCCGATGGCCCCGATCTGCCGCTTCTGCGTCAGGCGACCGAGGAATTCCCCGGTCTTCCCATCATCTGCGAGGGCCGCGTGCACACGCCCGAGGAGGCCCGCGACGCGATTGATGCGGGCGCATGGGCCGTTGTCGTCGGCACCGCCATCACGCACCCCACGAGTATTACAAGTTGGTTCAAGGCTGCGCTTGAGGCGTAAGACAGGCCTCGTATCCGCTTGGGGCGGTATACTCAATAAAGGCAATTGATCGCGCGGGATCCGCTGGCCGGGTCCCGCGCTTGTTTTAGGAGGCACACATGCAAAAGGGAGATGCCATGGATGCGGCGGAGCGCTCGGAGCGCATCCCCGATATCGTCATCATCACCGGAATGTCCGGATCGGGCCGAACGCAGGCCATGCATGTGTTCGAGGACATGGGCTATTTTTGCATCGACAACTTGCCTCCGCGTCTGATCGCCCAGCTTGCCGAACTCGTCGGCATCAATACGGGCGTGGGCAGGCATCTTGCCGTCACCTGCGACCTGCGCAGCCAGGGCTTGTTCGATGAGCTGCTCGATGCCGTTGCCGCACTCGAGGAGCGCGAGATGAGCTGTGACATCGTGTTTCTCGAGGCCTCTGACGAGGTGCTGATCCGTCGTTATAGCGAAAACCGCCGCCGCCACCCCATTGCCAAGCCGGGGGAGACTACGGCCGATGCGATTCAGCGCGAGCGCCTGCAGCTGCAGGGCGTGCGCGATCGAGCCGATATGATCATCGACACGAGCCGCCTGCGCACCTCTGCCATGCGCAACAAATTGCGCATGGCGTTCTCCGAGCTGTCCGACCAGCAGCTCATGGACGTTCACGTGTTCTCGTTTGGCTTTAAGCACGGCATGCCCGTCGAGGCGGACATTATGATCGACGTCCGCTTCCTGCCCAATCCGTTCTACGATCCCGAGATGCGCACCATGACCGGTCTCGATAAGAAAGTCTCCGACTTTGTTCTGGACCATCCCAAGACCCAGGAGTTCTGGAAGGCCTGGACGCAGCTGCTCGATACGGTCATGCCCGGCTATATCGCGGAGGGCAAGCCACAGCTTTCTATTGCCATCGGCTGCACGGGCGGTCAACACCGCAGCGTTGCCATCGCCGAGGCCACGGCACGTTATTTAGAAGGTGCCCAATATCATGTGAGCATTTCCCATCGCGACCTGTCGCGCGCCAACACGAAAGCATAGGCCTGCATGTCGTTTACCGCCGAGGTGCGTGACGAGCTCGCGCGCTGCGAACCCGAATGTGAATACTGCGATTTGTCGACGCTTGCCGCCCTGACGCGTGTGAGCGGTACACTTTCGCTGGCCGGCTCCGGGCGGTATCGTTTGACGGTCGCGACCGAGACGGGTGCCGTCGCGCGCACGATGATCACGCTGACGCATCGCATCCTTAAGCTCAAAACGGAATTCACCGTTCGTAAATCGGTCTTGCATAAGGTCCGTAACTATCTCATTACCCTGCCCGATCAACCCGACCTGGACAAGGCTCTGGTGCTGCTGGGCATTCTCGACCGCAGGGGAGGGCTCGTCGCCGGTGTTCCCCGGCACATCGTTGCCCGTCCCTGCTGCAGGCTTGCCTACATCCGCGGCGCGCTCATCGCCGGCGGTTTCGTGGCCGATCCCCGCGGCGACTTTCATTTGGAGATCGCGGTGCAGGGCGAGCAGTATGCCCGGGGACTTTGCGATCTATTGGAGCAGATTGGGGTCCATGCGCGCGTTAACGCGCGGCGCGGATCCTTTGCTGTCTACATTAAGAGCGCCGAGGAGATCGAGCAGCTCCTAAAGCTGATTGGCGCCAAACGCAGCGTTGCCGAGATCGAGGAAGCGCGCGCGGTCAAATTGGTTAAGAACGACGTAAACCGTCGCGTGAATGCCGAACTGGCCAATCAGACCAGAAGTGCGGGTGCCGCCCAGCATCAGCTTGCGTTGATCGATGAGCTCGAACAGCGGGGTTTGCGCGACACGCTTCCGGACGCCTTGGCAGTCTTTTGCGACCTGCGCGAGCGCTATCCCGATCTGTCGCTGCGCGATCTGGGCGAGATGGCTGACCCTCCCTTGTCGAAGTCTGCCCTGTACCATCGCGTTTTGAGGCTTGAAAAGCTCATTGAAGCAAACAAGTAGTTTGAAGTATCGACTTATATACGGATTTAGCTGCTATTTTATTCTTTAAAACGTTTTAACGTAAATTTGATTTTCAATTTCGAGCATTCTCGTGAAATTCAAGTCAAAAAAAAGGTATATTAGGCGAGTGGTTAGTTTGTGGGCCTCAACGGCGGGCGCTGTAGCTCGCGGGGGCCTTACGAAAGGAGACACAATGGCAGTAAAGGTTGCTATTAACGGCTTCGGTCGCATCGGTCGTCTGGCTTTCCGTCAGATGTTCGGTCATGAGGGCTCCGAGATCGTCGCTATCAACGACCTCACCTCTCCCGATATGCTCGCTTACCTGCTGAAGTACGACTCCACGCAGGGCAACTACGCTCGCGATCACGAGGTCGTTGCTGGCGAGGATTCCATCACCGTTGACGGCAAGGAGATCAAGATCTACAAGGAGGCCGACGCCAACAACCTGCCTTGGGGCGACCTCGACGTCGACGTCGTTCTCGAGTGCACCGGCTTCTACACCAGCAAGGCTAAGGCTCAGGCCCACATCAACGCTGGCGCCAAGAAGGTCGTCATCTCCGCTCCGGCCGGCAGCGATCTGCCCACCATCGTGTACAACGTCAACCATGAGACGCTGACCGCTGAGGACAACATCATCTCCGCTGCTTCCTGCACCACCAACTGCCTTGCCCCGATGGCCAAGGGTCTCAACGACTTCGCTCCCATCGTGTCCGGCATCATGACCACCATCCACGCCTTCACCGGCGACCAGATGCCGCTCGACGGCCCGCAGCGCAAGGGCAACTTCCGTCGCTCCCGCGCCTGCTCCGAGAACATCGTCCCGAACACCACGGGCGCTGCCAAGGCCATCGGCCTGGTTCTCCCCGAGCTCAACGGCAAGCTCATCGGTGCCGCCCAGCGCGTCCCGACGCCGACCGGCTCGCTGACCAACCTCTACGCCGTCGTTGACAAGAAGGTCACCGTCGACGAGGTCAACGCTGCCATGAAGGCCTACGCCGAGACCATCCCCGATACCTTCGCCTACAACGAGGACCAGATCGTCTCCCGCGACATCGTCGGCGAGACCCACGGCTCCATCTTCGACGCCACGCAGACCATGTGCTCTGACCTCGGCAACGGCCAGACCCTCGTTCAGGTCACCTCTTGGTACGACAACGAGAACTCCTACACCTCTCAGATGGTCCGCACCATCAAGTACTTCGAGAAGTTCGTTGCTTAATTTAGCTTTTAGCGAATAGCTCGTTGAGCGTCTAAAGAAGGGCGCGGCCTTATAGGGCTTACACCCTAGGGTCGCGTCCTTTTTATAAGAAATCGTCTGCCGTAATGGAAGGCAGACACGTACGAAAGGTAGAAGCAAACATGGCCTTTACCAAGAAGACCGTCCGCGACATCGATGTCGACGGCAAGCGCGTTCTCGTCCGCGTTGACTTCAACGTGCCTATCAAGGATGGCGTCGTTGGCGACACCACCCGTATTAAGGCTGCCCTGCCCACCATCAACTACCTCGTTGAGCACAACGCTCGCGTCATCCTCATGAGCCACCTCGGCCGTCCTGAGGGCACTGGCTTCCAGCCCGAGCTTTCCCTCGAGCCTGTCGCCAAGAAGCTCGCTGAGCTCTCTGGCCTTGACGTTGCTTTTGTTGCCGACACGTATGGCGAGAAGGCCGCCGAGGCTGTCGCCGCCGTCGAGCCGGGCAAGGTCCTCGTTCTCGAGAACGTCCGTTTTGACAAGCGTGAGAAGAAGAACGATCCCGAGATCGCCAAGAAGCTCGCTTCCTATGGTGACGTCTTCGTTCTCGATGCCTTCGGCACCGCTCACCGCGCCCAGGGTTCCGTCGTGGGCCCCGCCGCTTACCTGCCTGCCGTCGCCGGCTTCCTGCTCGAGAAGGAGGTCGACACGCTGACCGGCATCTTCGCCGAGCCCGAGCGCCCCTTCGTCGCCATCGTCGGCGGTTCCAAGGTTTCCTCCAAGATCGGCGTTCTCGATCACCTCATCGACTCCGCTGATACCCTGATCATCGGTGGCGGCATGGCCTACACTTTCTTCCTGGCTCAGGGCCTGTCCGTCGGTCAGTCCCTCAAGGAAGAGGACTGGGTCGAGCGCGCCGGTGAGATGCTCAAGAAGGCCGAGGAGAAGGGCGTCAAGATCCTGCTCCCCATCGACAACCGCGTTGCCGATCACTTTGGCGAGGACGCTGTCCCCGAGGTTGTCGCTTCCGACGCTATCCCCGACGACCGCGAGGGTATGGACATCGGCCCCAAGACCGAGGAGCTTTACGCC
>URZN01000126.1 GCA_900552345.1 uncultured Collinsella sp.
CTCCTCGTGGTAAACGGCGGAGATGGCCTGGGCGAACTCCTCGGCGACCGAGATGGTCTTGATCTTGCCGCCCACCTCGACGGGAATGGCGTCGGTGACGACGCACTCGACGATCGGGGCGTCGTTCAGGCGCTCGATGGCCGGACCGGAGAAGATACCGTGGGTGGCGCAGACGTAGATGTCGCCAGCGCCCATAGCCTTGAGCTCCTTGACGTTGGCGCACAGGGTGCCAGCGGTGTCGATCATGTCGTCGTTGATGACGCAGGTCTTGCCCTTGATGTCACCGATGATGCCCATGACCTCGGCGGCGTTGTGGCGCGGACGGCCCTTGTGGGCGATGGCCAGGTCGCAGCCGAGCATGTCGGACAGCTTCTTGGCGGCCTTGGCGCGACCCACGTCGGGGGAGACGACAACCAGGTTGTCGGTGTCGAAGTGCATGTCGTTGTAGTACTGGCCAAACAGCGGCAGTGCGGACAGGTGGTTAACCGGGATATCAAAGAAGCCCTGGATCTGACCCTGGTGCAGGTCGAGGGTGATGATGCGGTCGACACCGGCGCGCTCGAGCAGGTTGGCGACGAGGCGGGCGGTGATGGGCTCGCGCGGGCCGGCCTTGCGGTCCTGGCGGGCATAGCCGTAGTGGGTGATAACGGCGGTGATGGAGCGGGCGGATGCGCGCTTGGCAGCGTCGGTGGCAATGAGCAGCTCCATGAGCATGTCGTTGACGTTGCCGCCAGCCACGGACTGAATCAGGAAGACGTCGGCGCCGCGGACGGTCTCGTCGTAGCGGGCGTAAATCTCACCGTTGGCGAACTGCTTTAGCGTAAGGCCCGAAAGCTCGACCCCAAGGTACTCAGCGATCTTCTGAGCGAGGGGACGGTTGGAGGAACCGGAATACACGCGGATGGACTTGCGCATATTCTCCGACTTCTCGGGATCATTAATCGGCATTACCCTTCTCCTTTATACATCGAATGCCATATAGATGCCTTGTTGCATTGTAACCGCGCGACGGGGTTTATCGAGTCTTGATAACGTCTTTACCGTCAACGGACACGAACCGACCACTCATCCGGTCGCGCAGGTCACGATAGAAAAAAAGAGCCGTCCTCATGGAACAGCTCCTTTTGTGCTTGGTAAAACGTTATACCTCGTCGTTCTCGTGCAGACGGCGGCGATAATCGGCGGCCCAGCCCTCGATATTTACCTGACGGGCGCGGCCCAGACCGAGTGCGTCGGCCGGGACCGGCTCGGTGATGACGGAGCCGGCGGCCACGAGTGCGCCGTCGCCAATCTGGGCGGGCGCGACCATCATGGTGTCGGAACCGATGAAGGCATCCTTGCCGATGACGGTCTTGTGCTTGTGAACGCCGTCGTAGTTGCAGGTGATGGAACCCGCGCCCACGTTGACGCCGGAGCCCATGGTGGTATCGCCGATGTAGGACAGGTGGGGCACCTTGGAGCCCTCGCCGATCGTGGACTTCTTAATCTCCACGTGCGTACCGGCCTTGGATCCGTCGAGCATGTGGGTGCCCGGGCGCAGGTAGGCGCGCGGGCCGCAGTCGACGCCGTTCTCGATGACGGCCTCGATGGCGATGGTCTCATCGATGATGCAGCCGCTGCCGACAGTGGTGTCGGTGAGGCGGCTGTTGGGGCCGAGCTGGCACTCTTCGCCCACGGTGACGTGACCGATCAGATGCGTCTGCGGCCACACGACGGTGTCGCGGCCGATGGTGGCGTCGGGACCGATCCAGGCCTGCGTGGGGTCGATGAACGTGACGCCTTCTGCCATCCAGTGCTCGTTGATGCGGTCGCGCGCGATGGCGGTGAGCTGCGCGAGCTGGATGCGGCTGTTTACGCCCAGGCCGTCGCGGTAGTCGTCGCAGTGGAAGATGGAGACCGCCTGGCCGTGACCCTTGAGGATTTCGAGCATGTCGGGCAGATAGTACTCGGACTGCGCGTTGTCGTTGCCGATCTCGTTAATGTGGGCGGCGAGCTGCGCGCCGTCGAAGGCGTAGCAGCCGGCGTTGCACTCCAGCAGCGTGGCGGCCTGCTCGGGCGTGCAGTCCTTCTGCTCGATGATGCGCTCGATCTGACCATCGGCGCCCAGCTTGATGCGACCGTAGCCAAAAGGATCGGGCGGGGTCATGGTCATGACGGTGCAGGCGAGCTCGCCGGTGGCGACGGTCTGCGCAAACTTGGCGACGGTGTCGGCGGTAATGAGCGGCAGGTCGCCGTTGAGCACGACGACGGGGCCTTGCGTGATGCCGCAGGCCTCGAGCGCGACCTTTACGGCGTGGCCGGTGCCCAGGCGCTCGGTCTGCTCGACGCACTCGACCTTGGTGGCGCTGTTGGCGTAGGCGCCATCGATGAGGGCGCGCATCTCATCGGCGTGGCTGCCGATGACGACCACGACGCGGCTGCAGCCGGCCTTGATGGTGGCGTCGACGATCCACTGGACCATGGGCTTGCCCAGGATCTTGTGCGAAACCTTGCAGTGGTTCGACTTCATGCGGGTGCCCTCGCCGGCGGCGAGGATAATTGCGGTTGCGTCCATGTGATCTCCTGTTACGTTATAGAGACGTGTGTTTGGAAACGATACACGGCGCAATATGATACCGCAGGCATATGATGAGCGCGTAGCGATTGGTTTGCGGCGGTTGAGGCTTGCGCCGCCGGCGTGGTGTTTGCGCTGCTTGCGGGCGGTGCCGGCAGTGCTTCGGCGTCGGTGATTTGGCGGGAGGGCGGGGATGCCTATGGACAACATGCGAGAGGGTTCGGGCGCCGAGCCCGTGGGGGCATTTTCAATGTCGCATCCGGCGGTGCCGGCGGTCTACATAGCGTTGACGCTGGGGCTCACCATGTTCTCGATGCAACCGGTGCTGATTGCGCTGTCGCTTGCGGGCGGGCTGGCGTACGGGCTTGCGACGCGCGGTGCTGCGCGCACGTTAGGGGCGCTTCGCTGGCAGCTGCCGGTTATTTTGATTATCGCGCTGGTCAACCCTCTGTTTAGTGCATCGGGCTCGACCGAGCTGTTTCGCATCGGCGTGCGCGCGGTGTATCTGGAAAGCATGGTATATGGCTTGTGCATGGGTGGGCTGTTTGTGGCGAGCGTGCTGTGGTTTGAGGCCGCGGCGTCGATGCTCGAATACGACAAGGTACTCGCACTGTTGGGCAACGCCGCGCCGGTGATCGCGCTCATGATCTCGATGTGCATGCGGCTTATCCCACAGTTTTTGCGCCGCGGCCGCACGGTGCTGGCGGTGCAGGACGCGATCGATGTGCCGGGGCGTGCGCCCACCGATCCCGTGCGATCGCACCTGCGGGCGTCGAGCGTGCTGATGGGCTGGGGCATGGAAGATTCGCTTGAGCGCGCGGATGCCATGCGCTCGCGCGGGTGGGGTGCCGCGACGCGTCGCACGACGTACACGCGGTATCGGCTGGGGCGCAGCGACGCTGCCGCGCTGGTTGGGCTTGCGCTGTTTGGCGTGGCCACGGCGGCAGTGGCGTGGGCCGCGACGACGCAGTATTCGTTTTACCCGCAGCTTTCGGTGCCTGCGCCGTGGCTGGGCTATGCCGTGTATGCTGTTTGGATGGTGCTGCCCTGTGTGTTGCATGCGATCGATGAGAAGAGGTTCGGCTGATGACTCGGTTGGATAGGGGCCCGGCCTCACGCGCGGCGTGCGGCTCGGATATGCCGGCGATTGAGGTGCGGAGCCTGAGCTTTGCCTACCCCGGGGCTGATGCTGCGGTGCTCGAGGGGCTCGACTGGTCTGTTCCCCAAGGTGCATTTGCGCTGCTTGTTGGCGGTACCGGATCGGGTAAGTCGACGCTGCTGTCGCTGCTCAAGCCCGAGATTGCTCCGGCGGGCGAGCGCGCTGGCGAACTGCTCGTGCTGGGCGAGAACGTTGCCGACATGGACGTGCGCGCGTCTGCGGAGCGCGTGGGCTACGTGTTCCAGGATCCCGAGAACCAGATTGTGTGCGAGACCGTGTGGCACGAGATGGCGTTTGGGCTAGAGAATCTGGGTGCGTCGCGCGACGAGATGCGCCGCCGTGTTGCCGAGACCAGCTATTTCTTTGGTCTGGAGGACTGGCTTCATCGCGATACCGATACGCTTTCGGGTGGCCGCAAGCAGCTGCTGTCGCTTGCCGCCGTCCTGGCGCTGCGTCCGCGTGTGCTGTTACTCGACGAGCCCACGTCTCAGCTCGATCCCGTTGCCGAGAAGAATTTTCTGCACGCGCTGTTTCGCGTGAACCGTGAGCTGGGCTGCACGGTTGTTGTGGCTACGCATCAACCGCGGCCGATGCTCGAGTATGCGACGCGTGCGTACCGGATTGAGGGCGGTCGCGTGCGCGAAGTGGCGGATATGGCTTCTTTGGGACGCCGAGAATCGCTGTTTTCCGATGACATGTTGGGGTGGGGTGCCATCCGATGTGCAAAAAACGGAGTATTCAGCAGGCGTGAGGACAATTTGGGCTCTCTGGAGCCGCCCGGGGACGTATCGAGCGCGAAAAAAAATTCGGAATTGGACAAATCGTCCGAATTTGTGGCGCAAACGTCGTACGAGAACGGCTCGGAAGCCTTCCCGCGCACGGATGGAAGCAGAATACTCCAAAAAATGCACGGCGGGTCGGCTACCACCCTGTCGGAAGGCTGGTTTCGCTACGATCGCGTGGGCGGTTGGGTGCTGCGCGGGCTCGATGTGACGTTTTCGGCCGGCGCGGTGCATGCGGTCGTGGGCGGAAACGGCTGCGGCAAGTCGACGATGCTCTCGGTGCTGGCCAAGACGGCTAAGCTGCAGCGTGGCCGCATGGTGCGTGGGACGGCTTCGGCGGCGCTGCTGCCACAGAACCCCAAGGCATTGCTGGTCGCCGAAACGGTGCGCGACGAGCTGATGGAATGGGCTTCGACCTGCGGATACGACGAGGCCGCAGCACAGGAGCAGACAGCGCGCCTGGGTCCTGTCTCTTATACACATCTCCGAGCCCACGAGA
>URZN01000127.1 GCA_900552345.1 uncultured Collinsella sp.
AGATAGGCTCCGGTCTCGTGGGCTCGGAGATGTGTATAAGAGACAGGTCGTAGCAGGGCTCGGGGCAAAACGCGAAATCGTACACATTGCTGCACAGGGTGCTGGGGAGTTCCATGTGGTGTCCAATCCATTCAATTACCAACGTGCGGATGGTTTGATTCTATACAGGCGAAGCGCAGTCGTGACACACAACGTAATTGCGCCTAAGCTCTTCTGCGAGATCGGCGCGAGAGCGGTTTCCAGATACGAGGTCTTGGATCCAGACGTAGTACTGGTTGTCATTGGGCTCGGGACTGTCGGACAGCACGACCGGAGTGCTTGCGAATCTTAGAACGGACAACGCAAAGACAAGGCTGGTGCGTTTGTTACCGTCCTCAAAGATGTGGTCCTTGACCATGTGCTCAGCAACGTAGGTGACCTGGTCAAAGATGTCAGCGAAGCGGTCGGCCGGCGATTGGCCGAATATCGTACAGAATGCACCCGCAAGCACGGACTCGACGCGTCCAAGCTCAAGCGCGGCCCGGTCGCCTGTGGCGTCGGTTGTATAGCAGCGCCCGACCGTCATCAGCGTGCTGTGTAAGCGCATCACAGCCGCGGCCATAGCTTCGAGCGAACCGGCATCATCAAGCACGAGTGGCGCGAACGGATGAGCGCCCCGCTGCGTAGCCGCCATCATGAGTTCTCCAAGAGCCTGAGCGCGTTGGGCATGCCCGCTATGGTCTGCCGAATAGCTTCGTCGATTGACGTGATGCCGTCGAGCAAAATCGGTGATGCTGAATTTACCTCGAGCGCAGATGAATGATCTTCTTGAGCAACGCGATTGGCGCCGTCATCTAGTTGAACGTAGTTCCAAGGCATGACTGCCTCCTCTATAGCTTTACGGACGGAATAGCCCGCGAGTCGTACTCTAGGGCAACCGGTTGCCAGACGAGGTCTTCGATGGCGCAGCTTAGGGTGTTTGCGAGCGCCAATGCCGAAGAGACCGAGGCGCGGCGCAAATCCAGCTGATTCTGTTCGTAGAGCTGTATAGCGCGAAGTTTAACCCCCGATTGGGCGGCCAGCTGTTTTTGCGTTAGGCCGGCCGCCTTTCGTGCCGCTTTGAGGCCCTTTTTGTCTGCCTGGGCTTTGTTCCATTTATCGATGATAATCTGGGCGAATGTATCTTCCGACGCCTCGTGAAGCGGGGAATACGAACCGATAATCCAATCAAGCGGGGCGACTTCAAGAAGGTCACTAAAACGCAAGCTGCTCGCCCATTGCGAATAAGCCAAAACCCAGCCCGCCCAATACAGAGGCGAACGGTCGAACGGATAGGTCTCCCTGCATTCGACGGGACTCAGTCCCGCATGGGCGATAATATCGCGCGCAAGCTCGTCGCCCGCCATGCCGCAGACGACGCGAGGCATACCAAGCTCAAACTGTTTCATCTCAAAAGCGTTCGACAGGATCGCCGTCAACTCGGCTGGATTCAACCCTTGGTCGCAGAGGGCGAAATCGACTGCCTCGCCCAGCGTTCTCATGGCATCCTCGAGATACATCTCACTGTAGGCGTGGGTCATTTTCTGTCATCCCCTCTCGAACGATATCGACGATACGAATTCCCTCAAACGGGTTTTAGGTAAGCAATTCCCGATACTGCGCCCTTGCCAACTCATCTCGGTCCTTGGCCAATGGGCCATATAGAGCTTGTGGCGCACGTTCAAATCCAGCAAAACGAATGCTCTTGAACGCGCGCTCGCTTTTGAGCACAATCTGTTCTCCAAGGTTGCCGAGCCTCATCGCTCGACCGAGCTGATCAATGGTGATCGTATTGTTTACAAACGCCCTGGCATAGCTGAAGTACGAGTCATCCGCACGCCACCCTCTAATCACATCGTAAGCGTTAGCATCAGGCAAAAAATAATCGCGAAGGTATTCGCATGCCCCCACAGCGACGGCGGTGTCCTTTCGGAATGAACGATGCTCTACAAGCAACGCTATCCAATGCAGAACTGAATATTGCGGCGATAGCAGGTCGAGTACCTTGAGATCGGCCATGTCGAGTTCATATCGATTTGCAAAGCCGTCTGCGTCCCTAGAGCACGCCCATTCCCCTGCAAGGTCGAGGCTCTCTGTGCAATAGAATCCCTGTCCATAGTCGTTATGGACTTTCCCCAGGCTAAGCTGGGGAGTCTCAATGATTTTCTGAGAACCATGCCACAGTTCCACGCGAGTCTCCTAACAGGTATCGCTCTAGCGATAGTATAGCATGCTATCGCTAGAGCGATACCTGTATTCAAGTGCAAGAGGGTGTATGGAACGGAGTTTGAGTTCAATACTGGCTTCTAAGACTCTCCGAATCCGGAAGTATGCGGCAAAATTCAGACTTGCCGACCTCACTGGAGCACACCGACGCCTCTACCTGCTACAGCACTTCATAGATGCACACCTCATCCTGCTCGATGCTTTTGCGAAAAGCCGGGCGCATGTGCTCTGGTGGGTTGGTGACTATATCAACCTTTCGCCCAAGCTCCTTTTCGAGCTCATGGGAGAGTTCGTAAAGCGTGCCGAACGTCATGGTGTTGCCGCAGACTAGTCGCAAATCAATATCGCTATCGGGCGTTTGCTCGCCTCGGGCAAACGAACCAAATAAATATGCCTCGCTGACGTAGTATTGAACCAGCGCGCGGGAGACCGCGGTGGATATGTCGGTAGGCGAAATCATGTCTCAACCGGGCGCTCGGCGGCCACGCGAACGGTTCCGTCTTCTCTTGTCTCTGAGTAGGCAAACTGGGTGCCATCATCAAGCTGAACGTAGCTCCAAAACATGACTGCCTCCTTAGTTGATATCTGAGTATAAAGAGCAGTCTAGACGTAACGCGGCGTGAATTAAATTATTCCTATAAGACACGAACTCTGACAGCTGGCCATCTCCGAAAGTATGCGGCAAATCTCAGACTTGTTGACTACACCGGAAAGCGGCAACACTTCCACCTGCGGTTTCTTTACGTTAGAAGGGGGTTGTGGTCGGGGGTTCCGGAATTTGCCGCATACTTCTGTTATGCGATTCCGAAAGTGCGGGAAAAATCCGAGGTCTGCCGACCAGACCCCAGTTTCGAGCTTCCGCGACCTGCGGTTTTGTTTCTAAAAATCAGTTTGTGCTCGTCGGTTTTAAAGTTTTCCCCGCACTTCCGAAAATCGGGTCATTCAGCAACGATATGCGGTGCCCAAGAGTGCTATGCCGGGTTAGAAGAGCGTTAAGAAAGTTGCGCCCGAGCCAGCCGACCCCCCGCCTTGCGTCCATCATGGCATCGGATAACCACAACGCGTCTGCACCAAGGGATTGACGCTCAATTCCGTCGTCAATAATTTCCTGAAATCAGTGATTTACTTTTAGGCAGGTCGAATCTAAATTTTATACCTAGTTATCTTCTTCCATTCGGCTGGGAAACCCATGGCCTCAAGGAGGCGCTCCTCGCCGATGCTCTCATCTAATGACAAGTATCCGTTAACGCACTTGACCAGCTTGGCCTTGAACGTCTTGAACTCGTCGTCGCGAAGGAGGTATCGAAGGGTGATCACTGCCGAGAAAACGTCTACCTTGCCGCAAGCGTAATCCGGCCCAATCTTTTTGATGCCGAGCTTGGCGTGCAAGGCGGTGTCACGAATCTCGACATGACACCTGTGGGAGAAGAGACGCTCTCCATGCGCGCAGACGTTCCTGTAGAGGGCGAGTACGCGGATAAACGACGAGAGTTCTTTCGGGTTTCCGACCCCGAATCTCTTGGTGATCTTAGCCTTCTCGCTGTCCCTGAGCGCCGTGAGCATTTTTGAAGTCTGTCCGAAGGTCATGGCGTTCACGGCGACCCATAGCGGCACGTTCTTATATGCCCTGCGGTAGTAGGCAAGGTATTCGTGGCTGGTATCCTTGTTGGCGATATAGTCAAGCATGTTTAGCAGCTTTGGGAGAACACGCTTCGCGCCCTTCGACGTCGCGTAGCAGCGGGCGTCTAGATACTTGCTCTGGGACTCGCCATATGCAGCGCAGAACTCGTAGGCCAGCGCCGACCTGATCTTCGCCTCGACCTTGAGCAGCGCATCGAGCATTATCTCCCTAAGCTCGACGTCGAACTCGTAAAGCGCTAGGATGTCTTCAAAAGTGGCACCTTCGCGGTATACCCGGTGCTCGGGTCGCGGAAAAACGACTGGTAGCCGTTCACGACCGGGAAATAGCCGATGTCCGCAAGCATCCTTCGGCAAACCTCTTCGTCCTCGATTCTGAGGCCGGAGCTTCTGAGCTTCTCCATCTGCTGCTGGTAGGTAAGAAATTCTTTGGGCATCGTCGCTCTTCCAGAAAATAAAAGGGGAACCCGCAGGCTCCCCTCCGGTTCCAGGCATCGAAAGTTTCTGGACCCTAATCATTGACATGATGCTATCTTCAAACTTGCGCCCCGTCAAGCACATGCGCTGAGTATCCACCGGCACACATTACCAGCACGTCCGGCATTGCTTGCATGAAAAAGGCAACACTCCTTCACTGAAAGCGTTGCCTTTAAAGCGTCTGCAGAACTCCTACATTTAAGCCAGATGTTACTCACCACATCAGCAACAATGTGAGGTGGTGAGGAACGCTGTGCCAAGCAGAAATAGCGTTAGGGACACGGCGATCCAATTTGTGTCGCTGGTTTTGGGGAGCGAGGCGTTCGTCGCGGTGGTGGCCTTGGCGGCCGTGGTGTTGGTCACTGTGGTCGTGGTCACCATCTTAGTCGCGACCGCGGGCTTTTGTGTGGGATTCGCCGACGGATCCGCGGCTGGCTTGCCGGTAGCGGGGTCGGTGCCAGGGGCGGACGGACCATCGCCCGGCACATCGGGCCCACCGGTCTCCCCCGCGGACGCCGTGGCATCCACGGGCTCGATCGTCACACGCGCTGCCACGGACCCTTCGGCATCCACCACGCCGTCCGCGCCAAAGGCCCCGCCCGCAGGCGCCACAAAGCGCTGTCTCTTATACACAT
>URZN01000128.1 GCA_900552345.1 uncultured Collinsella sp.
GCTCTGATACCATGGTTTCACCGATTGGGTCCAAGGCATCCGAGGAGCAGTGTTATATGGGAACTTATCATAGTACACGAGGACGCACTTTATCGTGCTCAAGTAAGGTGGCAATCCGCACCGGCATCGCTCCCGACGGGGGTTTGTTTGTCTCGGACGAGCTCGGCACCCAGCAGGTCGATATCAGCTCGCTTGCAGATAAATCGTACTTTGAAATCGCTCAAGATGTGTTGGGAATGTTACTGAATGATTACACGGCCGAAGAAATTTCGGCGTGTGTCGACGAGGCATACCGCGGCACGTTCACGAGTGAAGAGGTTACGCCGCTCGTCAAACTCGACGCTGCGCCGGGCGCTGACGCCCCCCAGACCTATGTGATGGAGCTCTTTGGCGGCCCCACAAGCGCCTTCAAGGACGTCGCCCTGCAGATGCTCCCCCGTCTGATGGCCCGCACTTCCGCCAAGGACGGCGGCGCCGAGCGCATCATGATCGTCACCGCCACGTCGGGCGACACGGGTAAGGCCGCACTCGCCGGTTTTGCCGACGCTCCGGGCACGGGCATCACCGTCTTTTATCCCGAGGGCAAGGTCAGCCGCGTCCAGAACCTGCAGATGTCCACGCAGGAGGGCGACAACGTCGCCGTCTGCGGCATCCGCGGCAACTTTGACGACGCCCAGAGCGCCGTCAAGCGCATCTTTGCCGATAAGGAGCTTGCCGAGCGCCTGGAGGCCGCAGGCACGGTGCTTTCGAGTGCCAACTCCATCAACGTCGGCCGTCTGGTACCGCAGGTCGTCTACTACTTTGCCGCCTATGCGCAGCTGCTGCGCGCCGGCGCCATCGAGGCCGGCGACGCCGTGGAGTTCTGCGTACCGACCGGCAACTTTGGCGATATCCTGGCCGGCTACTATGCCAAGCGCATGGGTCTGCCCGTCGCCAAGCTCGTCGTGGCGAGCGACAAGAACAACGTGCTGGCTGACTTCCTGACTACCGGCGTCTACGACCGCAACCGCCCGTTCTTCACGACCATCTCGCCGTCGATGGACATCCTCATCAGCTCCAACCTGGAGCGCATGCTGTACTTCCTGTCCGATGGCGACTGCGAGCTCGTTGCCGGCCTTATGGAGCAGCTGGCGCAGACGGGTCGCTACGAGGTGCCCGCCGAGCTGCTGGCCAAGATTCAGAGCGTCTTTGGCTGCGGCTGGGCCAGCGAGGACGAGGTCCGCACTGCCATCAAGAGCTGCTGGGACGCAAATAGCTACGTGATCGATCCGCATACTGCTTGCGGCTATCACGTCTTTGAAAAGGTCGCTCCCGCCGAGGGCGCCAAGGCTCGCGTGCTGCTTTCGACCGCCAGCCCCTACAAGTTCCCGCGCGCCTGCTGCGACGCTCTGGGCCTCGACGTTCCCGAGGATGATTTTGAGGCCATGGGTGTACTCGAGCAGGCCACCAACACGGTCGCCCCAACCCAGCTCGCCGAACTCGAATCCAAACCCATCCGCTTCGAAGACGTCTGCGACGTCGCCGAGATGACCAGCTACGTCGAGTCTGCAGCAAAACGAATGAGCACCGACTAGATCCCTTATTAAGCGCCGGCGAAAGCCGGCGCACCTTCTTTTATCAGATACCCACCGGGATGATGACGAACTGACATGCGGGTCTGCCTGTTTAGTTCGTCGCGAGTTCCGCACGAGCCGGAAAGCACTTAATGTGCTTTCCGAGCGAGCCAGGACTGCCCGAGCAGCGAACTAAACAGACAGACCGCCCAGGAGATTCCCATGATCAAGATCACCGTCCCTGCAACAAGCGCAAACCTAGGCATCGGCTACGACACCCTCGGCATGGCCGTCAGCCTCTACTCACACTTTACCTTCGAGCGCGCCGACAAACTCACCATCACGGGCTGCCCCGAGGAGTTCCAAAACGAGAACAACCTGGTCTATGTGAGCTTTGTCGATGCGCTGGCCGCATGGGGCGAGCCGGCTTTTCCCGTTGCCATCGACATTCAGACCGACGTGCCCGTCGCCCGCGGCCTGGGTTCCAGCTCCACCTGCGTCGTCGCCGGCATTATGGCGGCCGCCGCGCTGACGGGCCACACCGTCGACCGTGCCGAGCTCGTCCGCATTGCCACCGAGGTCGAGGGCCATCCCGATAACGTCGCCCCCGCCATCCTAGGCGGCGCCGTCTGCTCCTTTACGCCGACCGATTCGCTCCCCCAGTGCCTGCGCTACGAGGTGAGCGATCGCTTGCGTTTTATTACCGTGATTCCGCCCTACGAGGTGCATACGAGCGAAGCGCGCAAGGTTGTGCCGCAGGAGATTCCACTCTCCACCGCCGTATGGCAAATGGGCCGCATCGCCGGCATGACGCGCGGCCTGGAAACCGGCGACCTTGACCTGATTGCCGCCGCCAACGACGACCGTATCCAGGAGCCCTATCGCCGCCGCCTCATCCCCGACTACAACGCCGTGCGCGACACCTGCCTTAACGGCGGCGCCAAGACCATCTGGATCAGCGGTTCAGGCTCGACCCTTATGGCGGTGACCGACGACACCATCGTGGCAAAGTTCCTGCAGGTCAAGCTGCGCGAACAGTTCCCTAAGTGCGACACGCATATTCTGACGTGCGACACGGAAGGCACCCAGATCGAATACCTGTAGTCGCCGTCCCGTATACTCGCCGGGGAGGCCAGGGGCTTTGCCCCCAAATCGTCCTCGGACATGGCAGGACCCCCGCTGCGCACTTCGTGCGGCGGGGGTCCTGCCGTCCTGCGGAAAGATTTGGGGGCAAAGCCCCTGGCCTCCCCTACGTTAGCTTCGCTGGCGGCGGCTACAGAGACCTACGCTCTGGAAAGTCGCCGGGCTGATAGCCTGCCTTTTATTGATAGGGGCGCTTATTAGAGGCAGGCCTCGGCGATGCGGCGCTTGAGTTCGTCGATGCCGGTGCCGGTTTGGGAGCTTGTGATGATTACGTTCTCGGCCGGGACGTTGAGCTGCTTTTTGATGGCTGCTGCCTGGCGGGCCTGCTGGGTGCGGCTGAGCTTGTCGGCCTTGGTGAGGCAAACGATAAAGTTGAACTCGTTGCCCTGCAGGTAGTCGATCATGTCATGGTCGAGCTTACTGGGGTCGTGGCGAATGTCCACCAGCGATACAACCAGGTTAAAGCTGCGCTCCGAGTCGAAGAAGTCGCCGATGAGCTCGGCCCAGCGGTCACGCTCGGCCTTGGAACGACGGGCGAAACCATAACCCGGCAGGTCAACGAAGTGCACGTCGTCAGCCTCAAAGAAGTTGATGTTGCTCGTCTTGCCCGGTGTGCTCGAGACCTTGACGAGGTTCTTGCGGCCAAAGAGCTTGTTCATGATCGACGACTTGCCCACGTTGGAGCGGCCGACAAAGCTCACCTCGGGGCAGGTGGACTCGGGAATCTGCGAAACCTTGCCATAGCTGGCAACGAACTTGGCAAGCTGGTAGTTAATGGAATCGGCCATGGACACTCCTTGGTCGTAGGTTCTTACAAAAGAGCGCGCTAATAAATAGCAGCGATACGGCGAACGATATCGAGCGTAATGCCACTCGCGGTACGGGCATACTCGATCAGGTCGAACTCGCGGTCGCAAATCGCATCGTACGCCTCGTCACAATTATCGCTGATAGCGCGCAACACCAGGCAATCGACACCATTTTTAGTTGCGACATGGGCAATCGCCGCGCCCTCCATGCCGACACAATCGGCATGCGTCGCCTCGATAGCGTCGTTGCGCATGGCGGCGCCCGTCACAAAACGGTTGCCCGTGGCAATCGTGCCGACCAGGAACTGCTTTGCGCCCTCGTTCGAGGCGGCTGCATTTATCGAAGCGTTAACAAAGCCACGCTCAGAAAGCACATCGGCAGCAATATCGACCAGCGCAGGCGTCGAGCCAAACTCCTCGAGCCCCGGTGCAGACTCGGCGATAAGCGCGGTATCGGTATCCAGATAGCGCAGGCATTTGCCGATGACCACGTCGTCGATATGGAGCTTGGGGTTCAAACCGCCCGCGATACCCGAAAGCACAACTGCCTGTGGAGCATACTTGCTAATGAGGTGCTGTGTTGCGGCGGCAGCGTTTACCGTGCCCATACCCCCCGTCGTGGCGACAATCGACAGGCCGTCGAGCTTACCGCTCACAACGGTCAAGCCTGCCTCCTGTGCCTCGCAAACGTTACTCAGCTCTTCCTTAATCTGCATGATCTCTTTTTCGAGTGCGCCGATAATCGCGATGGTAGCCATGCCATTCCCCAAACCTATACGAAATTCTCAACCACGGTATGGTACCAGCATTTTGTTTGCCAACGCCAAACGAACACGCTAGGCCAGCGTAGCTCGCGTATCAAAGAACACCTTAGCAATCGCAGCCACCAGCTCACTCGAGCGATCGCTCCATGGCATCGATGTCATGATGCTCATGACATAGGTACGGCCATCGATGTCGATAAGGCCCGCATCGCATGTCGAATAGCAACCATCCTCGCTAATCCAGCCCGCCTTGTTGCGCACCAAAACCTGCTCATCGGCAATCCCATCACGGATAAATGAGCACGATGTTGATGACAGCAGTTCAGATAACCACTGGGAGGCCTCACTGCCACAGCTCAAATACTCGCTCATCTCGCGCCACAACTTGGCCGAGGTGCGCGGGCAATAAGTGGGAAAATCACTCATCGGATCGAGCGCGGTATCGTAATCGATGCCAAGACTGACAATCCAATCCTCGTAACCGGCATGGTCAAACGCCGCGCGTAACGCGATAAACGAGTCGTTATCCGAATTAACGACCGCGGCCTCGATTAGGTCGCGCACCGTCTGCCAGCCCATGCTATAGCCACCATAGGTGCCCAGGGTATCATCGAGTGAGACCTGGCCCGTCTCGACCAGAGATTCGCAGATGTACAACGCATAGAGTGCCTTGTAGCTACTCGC
>URZN01000129.1 GCA_900552345.1 uncultured Collinsella sp.
GCTCTGCGCATAGGTGCGGCGTGCCTTTTTGGTCAGCAGATGCAGGCGTTCGTCGGCAGGGGAGAGACCATTGCGCGCAAGGAAATCCTCCCAGCTGGCATAGGTGGTCACGTCCAGGTTTTGCCAGTAGCCCAGGCCGGCGCGACGTACCGTCTTGTCGTCGAGCGAAAAGCCCAGTGGCTCCACCAGATGCAGACGGGCGCCGGTGACCACGCAGGTACGGCCGATATTGCCCGTATTGGCCGGAATCTCGGGCGCATACAGCACGATGTTGAACATGAATCTCCTTGGCTCAGAACGAAAAACCACCACGAAGGGGACAGGCACCTTCGTGGTGGTTTGGCGGTTACGTGGGCGGAAAATGCCCGCTTGGATAAACCTAGGCGCGGTGCCAGTCGGTCAGGCAAGCATCGAGGGAGGCGATGAGCGCATCCTTGTCCATGTGACGGCCGATGATGCACAGGCTCGTCATGCGGTCGCCCGTCTCGTCGTCCCAAATCTGCATGATCTCGGGGTTCTCGTCGATGATCTTCTGCTTCTCGCCCTCGGGCGCCGAGTCAACGAACAGGCCGTTCTCCATCAGGCGCATCTGGTGGCCGGCCTGCTCGAACATGTAGCACATGTCCGGATCGCCGGTCTGCCACAGCGGGCCCTTGACGCGAATGACCTCGTCGGGCCACTCCTGCTCAACAAAATCGGTGAACTTCTGCAGGTCAAACGGCTTGCGGCGCGAGTACACAAAGGTCTCGATGTCGTACTCGAGCACCTCGGGGTCGTCGTGCTCCTCGGGATGCTCCATGGCCTCGATCCAGGCGGCGGAGTTGTAGGCGCGCATAAAGTCGAAGCGGTCGGTGTCGAGCAGCTCCTCCATGGGGACCTCGCCGTTTTGGGCCTCGACGATCACGGCATCTTTCTGCAGGCTGCGCACGATGGCCTTGAGCTCGGCGATCTGCTCAGGGCTCACGGTATCGGTCTTGTTGAGAATCAGCGTGGAGCAGAACTCGATCTGCTGGATGAGCAGGCTCTCGATGTCGTCCTCGTCGATATCCTCCGCCAGCAGGTCGCGACCGCCGTTGAACTCGTCGTACATGCGGGCGCAGTCGACCACGGCCACGATGTTGTCGAGCGCGAGCTTGGGCTCGCCGCCCACCTTGGCCTCGTCGCAGAAGCTCGAGATGGTGTAGGCGATGGGGATAGGCTCGCAAATACCCGATGCCTCGATGATGATGTAGTCGAAGTTGCCCGAATCGGCGATGCCCTGCAGCTGGTTGGCAAGGTCGTCCGAAAGCGTGCAGCAGATGCAGCCGTTGGTGAGCGGGATGAGGTCATCGGTCTCGGAAAGGCCGCCGTCGGCGATAAGGCTGGCGTCGACGTTGATCTCGCCGATGTCGTTGACGATCACGGCGGCGCGGATGCCGCCGTCGTTAGCGAGGATGTGGTTGAGCAGCGTGGTCTTGCCGGCACCGAGGTATCCGGTAAGCATGATGATCTTCACGGGTTTGTTGGGCATGTGCCCTCCTTTGTTAGACATGGCTTACAGTTGAATCTTATGCCAAACGCCTGCTCTTATACCCACGCGCCGGCAAATAACACAAGCTACTCCCAGGCTCCCCATACATCGGGGCAATAACCGACGGTGGCCTTCTTACCGTTGCGCACGATGGGCTCGGCTAGAACCTGCTGGTTCTCGAGCAGCTTGTCGAAGCGCTGGCTAGGGGTGAGGTGCTGGATGAGCGCGAGCGTCTCCTCGTCCTTGGCTTTGGGGTTGAGCAGCTTGTCGATGCCGCCGACCGCCTGCATCACGCTCGTGAGCTCGCCCTTGCTCATCTCCTTTTCCTTAAGGTCGATAAACTGCACCTTAATGCGGCGCTCTTTGAAGAAGCGCTGTGCTTTCTTGGTATCGAAGGACTTTTTGGTGCCAAAAATCTGCACGTTCATGTATTTGTTCCGCCGTTCTACCTGATGAAGTTGGTCGTTGCTCGATCTGCCTCGGGTGCGTTGATGCCGGCGGCCTGTCCTGCCTCGATACAGCGAAGGAGCCAGGCCATGTTTTTGCCGATGTTGCGCATGGTGGCAAGGCCCTCGGCGTCCCCATTGGCGTCGCCGGGCACGCGACCAAACACGTTGTTCCAGTACGTGGAGGCAACCACGGGCATCTGGTTGATGGTGAAGTACTTGTTGAGTACGTCGAAGGTCGTCGACGTACCGCCGCGACGGGCGACGGCGATGGCAGCGCCCGGCTTGTGCGCAAAGGCCTTGCTGCCGGCATAGAAGGCGCGATCGAGGGCCGAAAGGATGCGGCCGCTGGGGTGCGCATAGTAGACAGGTGAGCCAAAAACAAAGCCATCTGCCTGCTCGGCGGCAGCGATGAGCTCGTTCACTACGTCATCGTCAAAGGTGCAGCGACCGCCAAGCTTGCCGCACTGGCCGCAACCGATGCAATCGCGAATGGGCTTGGCGCCCAGCTGAAACACCTCGGTATCAATGCCTTCGGCATTGAGCTGCTCGGCGACCTCGGCGAGTGCGCGGGCGGTGTTGCCGTTTGCCTTGGGGCTGCCATTGACCAAAAGAACCTTCATCACAAACTCCCTCTGCTTTTGGTGACTTCTGCAGAGGATTATCGCACGATGGGGGAGGCGGCGCGGGCGCGGTGCTAATCCAGTTTGGTACCTGGCACCTGCACGGCTTTCCCGAGCAACGCTTTGAGCTCGTTCAAAATGGAAACGGGCTGTCGGTCAACGCTGTTCAGATGGAGCGTGGCCACGCGAATGGGCGGCTGATATTCAAGCGAGCCGATGAGCACGGGAGAACCCAGGAATCGTTCGATTTCGTTTGCGAGCTCGTCGATTGCCTCGGGGCCGAGCTCATCGAAAAGCGCCACGAACATTGGTCCCGTCGAGCGGAACAGGCGACCCTTGCCGCGCGAACAATCCATGAGGCAGGCGGCGCTTTCGGCGAGCACGCGGTCGCCTGCATCGAATCCAAAGCGGGCATTGACTTCGGCGATATCGTCGACCTTAATGGCAATAAAGCCTGCCTTGCGCGGCACGCGACGCATTTCGCCAATGGCGTTGACCAGGGCGTGAATATCGCCCAGGCCGGTCACGGAATCGGTCGTATCTGCCAAGCTTCGGTTGATGATAATGCCCACATACATGTTGGGCTCGGTATCGGTTCCATCCAAGCGGTAGCCCGTGCAGTCGCAAAGCACGTATTTTCCAGTGGCATCCATTACGCGATACTGCATGTAGTGGAAGTGCCACGTGCCGTTTATCACCATGTCGAGCTCGGCGCGTACGTTGTCGCGGTCCTCGGGATGAACGCGGGCGAGCCACATGTCGAGTGAGTTAAAAGGGTGCTGGGAGGGCAGGTCAAAATCGCGCACGGCGTTAACCGACCATTGCGATTCTCCCGTATCGAGATTGAGGATAAACGGATAGCGCGTCTCGGAGCTCATGGAGATCGCTTGGAACGCTCGGTCGTTGCAGGGAAGCTGATCGACGATTGGGCGTTGCGGCGCATCATTGTCTTTCGGTTGCTGCACACGATGCATAAGCTTATAGCGATACATCTTGCGATCGGCATCCATCGTCATCTGGCGACGCGTGTCGCCGGCAAGTGGATCGACGCGCGAGCAGCCAAAGCTAAAACTGCCGATCATGGGCGCCTTGCCGCCTGAGCTCGCCTCGATCAGCCCGGCACGTACCTGCTCCAAGCGCTGCTCGAGTTCAGCCTCGTTTGCGGAGGGCGAGATGAGCGCAAACTCGTCTCCACCGATACGGAACAGCATCTCATCGTGCTCCATGGTTTCGGAGAGCGTGCGGCAGATGCTCAGAATATAGCGATTGCCTTCGGCGTGGCCAAACCTATCATTGCAATGTTTGAGATGGTCGATGTCAATATAGGCGCAGGTAAAGGGGTCGCCTTTGCGCCAGAGCTGCTCGACGTGACGGTCGAATCCGTTGCGGTTGCCCAAGTTGGTGAGCGGGTCGATATGGGCGTTGCTCTCAAGCAGCCGGCGCTCTTGTTGCAGGATGGCATGCGTCTTTTGCAGCTGCTCACCAACGGCGCGTAGCCCAGCGGGCAGCGCGGCAACATCGAGTTCGGCGGTCGAGACGCCATTCGCAAGTCGCTGAAGATAGGCAATAATCGATTGCTCGCCCAGGCGATATGACTCGTTCATGATGGATACCCTCCTTGGACGGAACAGCGGTTTGTATCATATCCCCAATTCGGTTTGAATTGGGGATATATGTTGGCTAATGGAGGCAAATCCCCCCGCTCGGCGGTGGCGTTTTGCGCGCGAGCGTATCAGTTGTTATTGCCACCATCGAGCAATGCCTCAAAATCCTTCGCCGGCATGGGACGGTAGTAGAGGAAGCCCTGAGCGTAGCGGGCGCCCATTTGTCGTAGCATGTTTGCCTGCTCATTTGTCTCGACGCCTTCAACCACGACGGGCAGATGGAGCGACTGCGCCATCTCGAGCATCGATGACACGATCTGCGCGCTGCGGCCTTGATCGCGGTCGGTGGGCACAAAGGTGCGGTCGAGCTTGATGACGTCGACGTTGACGTTCTTGAGCATCGCGAGCGTGGACTGGCCGGTGCCAAAATCGTCCATGTAGGTCGAGAAGCCACGGGTGTGCAGATCCGCGGTCAGCTTATCCACGGCCTCGGACTCTCCGGTATAGACGGTCTCGGTGATCTCGATGTGCATGAGTTCGGGCGGCAGGTTGTACTGGGCGGCGAGCGACCCCATATGCTCGGCGACATCGCAGGCAAGAATGTCTACGCGCGACACATTGAGGGAAATCGGAACCACGCGAAGTCCTCGATTGAGGCGCTCGCGGAGCCACATGGCGACGCCCTGCCAAACATATTTGTCGAGCGTCACTACAAAGCCGCTTTCCTCGAGTGCGGGGATAAACGTTGCGGGCGAAA
>URZN01000130.1 GCA_900552345.1 uncultured Collinsella sp.
CTCCGGTCTCGTGGGCTCGGAGATGTGTATAAGAGACAGGCGCGGCGGCGAACTGGTGCGCGCGGTGGAGGCGGCGCGCGATGACGTGTTTGCCGGCTTGGCTTCGGGCCGCACCGGCATCGTGCTCACGACGCCCGAGTTCCTGTCCATTCACCGCGACCGCTTTGCGCGTTCGGGGCGCATCGGGTTTGTCGTTATCGATGAGGCGCACCACGCCGGCCTTGCCAAGGGCGGCGATCGCAGCGCCTATCTCGACATGCCCGATATCCTCAAGGCCCTGGGCGACCCGGTCGTTCTGGCCACGACTGCCACCGCAACGGCTCCGGTTGTGGCCGAGCTCGCCCGCGTGCTACCGATTACCCGTACGGTGGTCGACGAGACGGTGCGCGAGAACTTGCAGCTCGAGGATGACCGAGACCTTGCGAGCCGCGAGAACCGCCTGGTGTCAATCGTGGCGACGGGGGAGAAGACCGTCATCTACGTCAACTCGCGCGACCAGTCCGTGGCGCTTGCTAAGACGCTGCGCAAGCGGGTACCCGATTGCGCGACCCGCATCGCGTTCTATAACGCGGGGCTTGCGCGCTCCGATCGTCGCCGCGTGGAGGAAGCATTCCGAGACGGAAGCCTCAGCTGCATCGTTTCGACCTCTGCCTTTGGTGAGGGCGTCAACCTGCCCGATATTCGCCATGTCGTGCTCTACCACATGCCGTTTGGCAGCATTGAGTTCAACCAGATGAGCGGACGCGCCGGTCGCGACGGCCAACCTGCCGTGATTCACTTGCTCTACTCGTCGCGTGACGCTCGCATTAACGAGCGCCTACTCGACTGCTATGCGCCCGAGCGCGACGAGCTCGTCACGCTCTATCGTGCGTTGCAGACCATGTGGCGCTCCAACCGCGGCAAGACCGGGGACGATTCCTTTAGTGCGAGCGATATCGACATCGCGCAGATGTGCCTTGCTATCGATGCTCGCACGCCGGTCGACGAGCGCTCGGTGGAAAGCGGCCTGGGAATCTTCGAAGAGCTTGGTTTCTGCCACGTTTCGGGGTTTGACGACACCCGTCGCATCGCGATGGCAGAAAACCCGGGCCGTGTGCAATTGAGCAGGTCAATTCGCTATTTGGAGGGCTTGCGCTCGCGCATGGAGTTCTCGGCTTTCCGGAGCTGGGCGCTCGATTCGTGCGCTTCTGATATGCTAGCCAAAGTTAACCGCCCGATCGTACCGCGGGCCTAGGGGAAGGGGACCTCGATGGATGCCGCAGCCCGTACCGCCCATGATTCCACCCTCCAACCGTTCTCGGAGATGGAGCACTATAAGCATGCCGATGAGCTGCCGCCCGAGATTATGGCGGACAGCTACGACAAGCTGGAGCGCCTGTGCCTCAAATATATGAATGAGGACGACTTTTCTAAGGTTGAGCAGGCCTACTGCTTTGCCGCCGAGAAGCACTGCAACCAAAAGCGGCGCTCGGGTGAGATGTACATCAACCATCCCGTCGAGGTAGCCATCATTTTGGCCGACCTCAAGATGGACTGCGATGTGGTGTGCGCCGCGCTGCTGCACGATACCGTCGAGGATACCGAGACCTCGCTTGCCGATGTGTCCGGCCTGTTTGGCGATACGGTAGCCGAGCTCGTCGATGGCGTGACCAAGCTCACCAACATCGAAGTCGACAGCATGGACGAGAAGCAGGCGCTCACGCTGCGCAAGATGTTCCTCGCCATGTCCAAGGACATCCGCGTCATCATCGTTAAGCTTGCCGACCGTCTGCACAACATGCGCACCCTTGCAGCCCTGCGTGAGGACCGTCGCCTGTTTAAGGCTCGCGAGACCATGGACGTGTATGCGCCCCTGGCCGACCGTCTGGGCATGAGCTCCATTAAATGGGAGCTCGAGGACCTGTCCTTCTTCTACCTGGAGCCCGATGCCTACCAGCGCATTGCGCGCATGGTGGCTGAGTCGCGCGAGGTTCGCGAGCGCTATCTGGCCGAGACCATCAAGACGCTCACCGACGAGCTCAACCGCATTGGCCTGGAGGGCTTCCAGATTAATGGCCGCTCCAAGCACTATTGGTCCATCTACCAAAAGATGAAGCGCAAGGGCAAGGAATTCTCCGAGATCTACGACCTGGTGGCGCTGCGCGTCATCACCCATTCGGTGCGCGATTGCTACTCCACGCTCGGCGCGGTGCATACGCTGTGGCACCCCATGCCCGGTCGCTTTAAAGACTATATCGCCATGCCCAAGGTCAATAACTACCAGTCGCTCCACACGACGGTTATCGGTCCCACGGCTCGTCCGCTCGAGATTCAGATTCGAACCTATGAGATGCATGAGCAGGCCGAGTACGGCATTGCCGCCCACTGGCTCTATAAGAAATCGGGCGGATCGTCTGCTTCCAAGACCAATGACGCTCAACGTTTGGACGATCAGATCAACTGGCTTAAGCATTCGCTCGATTGGGCTGCGTCTGATGAGATCACCGACGCCAAGGAATACCTGCATTCGCTGAAGGTCGACCTCTTCGATCAAGAGATCTTCGTCTTTACGCCCAAGGGCGAGGTCATGGCGCTTCGTGCCGGCTCCACGCCGCTCGACTTTGCCTACGCCGTTCACACCGAGGTGGGCAACCACTGCGTCGGCGCTAAGATCAACGGTGCGGTGGCCCCGCTCACGCACGAGATCAAGACGGGCGACCGCGTTGAAATCCTGACCAACAAGAGTTCCAAGCCGTCTCGTGATTGGCTCAAGATCGTTAAGACACCTTCCGCCAAGTCAAAGATCCGCCGCTATTTTGCCGCCGCGACCAAGGACGACGACACTGCTGCCGGCCGCGATATACTGGCCAAGGACTTGCGCAAGCGAGGGTATGGCATCTCTACGCCGCGATCCACGCGTGCGCTCAACGCCGTGGCGGAGCAGCTGAACTTCAAGCAGCTCGAGGACCTGTTTGCCGCCGTGGGCGCCGGCAAGGTTGCCCCGCGCGCTGTGGGTAACAAGGTCGAGCAAATCTTGGACCCCAAGCCCGAGGAACAGCTCACCAAGGCCGAGGCTATCGCCGAGGTCGTCAAGCAGCCGGCCCGAGGCTCCAACCGCAAGCCGCAAAAGCGCGGCAAAAGCGCCAGCAACGGCATTATCGTCAAGGGCGAGAGCAACAGCGGCCTGCTGGTCCGTCTGGCACATTGCTGCAATCCGGTGACGGGCGACGATATCGTCGGCTTCATCACGCGCGGTCGTGGCGTTTCGGTGCATCGCGCCAACTGCCCCAACGTCAAGGGGCTTATGGAGCATCCCGAGCGCATGATCGAAGTGGAGTGGGACGGCGCTGCCGACACCCTCTTCCAGGTCGAGATCGTGGTCGAGTGCCTGGACCGCATGGGCCTGCTCAAGGATGTCACCATTGCCATTGGCGATGCGGGCGGCAATATCCTTTCTGCCGCCACGTCGACCAACCGCGAGGGTATTGCAACCCTGCGCTTTATGGTCGAGATCTCGGACGCGAGTGGCCTGGATCCGCTACTGGCCTCTATCAGCAGCGTTGACTCGGTCTACGACGCGCGCCGCCTGATGCCCGGCGAGGGTGGAGCCCAGCTTAAGCGCCGCGTTTAGTCGCGACGAACGTGTCACATTATCGATATTCGCTACACTCGAGGCATCGTTTGATGCCTCGAGTTCTATAGAGAGGAGAGGGACATGAGTGGTGTGTCCTTGGATTTAACTCCCAAGGGATCGGTCGAGATCGAGACGCTCGTAAACGGTCCCATTCAGACCAATAGCTATGCTGTTATTTCGGACAATGAGTGTGTGATTATCGACCCCGCATGGGAAGGCGAGCGCTTGGTAGAGCATATTCGAGCCAAGCATCCCGGCGTACGCATGCTTGGCGCCGTATGCACTCATGGCCATGCCGATCATGTTGGTGGTGTTGCCGGCGTGCGAACCACCGTTGGCGAGGGCTGTCAGTATGAGCTGTGTGCTAAGGATGTGGCGGTGCCGCATGCGAACATCGAGGAACAGCGAGCTATGTGGGGCATTGAGACGCCCGACCCTGGGGAGCCGACGCGCCTGCTCGCCGAGGGCGATACTCTCGAGGTGGGCGATATCTGCCTGCAGGTGATCAAGACACCAGGGCATACGCCGGGCGGAATCGTCTTGTTTGCTGCCACCGAGCAGGGGAACATTGCCTTTGTGGGCGACACCCTGTTTCCGGGTGGGCACGGCCGCACCGATCTTTCTGGAGGAGACGAGGCGGCGATTCTGCGCTCGCTCTCCAAGCTCGCCCGGCTTCTCCCGCCCGATACCGTTTGCCTAACCGGCCATGGCGATTCGACCACCATGGCACGCGAGCTCATGCAGAACCCTTTCATGCAGGTGTAGCTTTACAGTCGGCTTCTGAAGCACGAGAAGCGTCCAAACGTCAAGCTATTTTTCCCCAACGGGTCAATTTCGTAGGGCAAACGGTCAAAAAAGTCTGTTTGGACGATATTCGTGAACAAACGAACGTTTATGCTCGGGTGCGCCGTGGTAAAATCACAGGCGTTATCGGAGCAACCTTACAGGAGGTTTCTTTTATGCTCGTCAACGCAGCAGACATGCTCAAGAAGGCCGAGGCCGGCAAGTACGGTCTCGGTGCCTTCAACACCAACAACCTCGAGTGGACCCTGGCTATTCTCCAGGCCGCCGAGGAGGCCAAGTCTCCGCTGATCCTTCAGTGCACCGCTGGTGCCGCTAAGTGGATGGGCGGTTTCAAGGTCTGCGCCGACATGGTCAAGGCTGCCGTCGAGGCCACGGGCGTTACCGTTCCCGTCGCCCTTCACCTCGATCACGGTTCTTACGAGGACTGCTTCAAGTGCATCGAGGCCGGCTTCACGTCCATCATGTATGACGGCTCTCACGAGGAGACCTTCCAGCTTAACCTCGACCGCACCA
>URZN01000131.1 GCA_900552345.1 uncultured Collinsella sp.
GGAACTAGTAGGAGTAGCCGTTGCCGTCGCCGGTGGGCTCTTCGTAGTAGCCCGAATCGCTCGAATCGCTTGTGTCATCGGAATCGTCAGAGCTAACCGATGAGGTTGCGGTGCCGTTGGCGTAATCATCGGACGTGTTGTTGTTCAGGTCGCCGATCGTAGAGCTGGAGCCATCGGACTGGCCCATGGTATTGGGGCCCTTGGGATCCTTACCAGCGTCGACGCGCTCCATCATTTCCTTAAGCTCGTCCTCGTAGACAAAGACGTAGCTCACGCCATCAATCATGGTGCTGGCATCGGCATACGAAGGCAAGTTGGCCGAATAGATGCCGTCAACATCCATGCCGCGCATGGCATTGACCGTAGAGACGATGTCCTGAACGCTCATATCGGTCACGAGCATGTCGGACAGCGAATTGACGAGGTCGAAGACCTTGGTGGCATCGAAGTTGTTGAGGATCTGGTTGGCGAGGGCGCCGAGCACCTGACGCTGGTGGCGCATGCGTGTGTAGTCGCCATCGGCATAGATGTAGCGGCAACGGGCATAGGTAAGGGCGGTCGCGCCATCCATGTGCTGCTGACCGGCGGTGATCTTAATGTCGAGATGCTCGGGGTCGTCGACATCGTCGGTTGCGTTAATGTCGATGCCGCCGACCGAATCGATGAGCGACTGCATGCCGTCGAAGCTGACCTC
Source organism: uncultured Collinsella sp. (assembly GCA_900552345.1). GTDB lineage: Bacteria > Actinomycetota > Coriobacteriia > Coriobacteriales > Coriobacteriaceae > Collinsella. Next base: position 695 of record URZN01000131.1, read on the forward strand.
GGCATAGTGGGAAATCTGGACACCGCACAGCTCGTTGACCGCCTGGACCATGGCTTCGGCGCCGCCGTAGGTATGGCAGGCGTTGATCTTCATGGTCGAGCCGTTGTAGACGACCTTGGTATCGCGCGGAATGGAGATGAGCGTCGCCTGTTTTTGCGTGGGGTCGATACGCGCCAGGATAATCGAGTCGGCGCGGTATGTATCCTCGCCCGGGCGACCGTCAGTGCCAAGGAGTAGCACGTAGAACGGGTCCTTTGCCTCGTCGGTATCAACCAGGATCTGGCGCAGGTTGTCGGTAATGACATTGGAATCGCCGAGCTTGCCCATAATGGTGGCAAACCACAGGCCGGCGGCAGTCGTAGCGCTCAGCAGCACACCGAGCACAGCAATGAGCGCAACGCGGCGAACCGTATGACCGCGACGGCGCTGACGGGCGCGCTCGGAATAGCGGGCAACGTTATCGCGGCTATAGATTTTTGCCTGAGCGCCGGTCGAAGGTCTTCGAGATTCCGTAATGGGCTTTTTCTTAAACATAGGCAACCTGCATTAGTAGATGACGGGATCGGGAACAGTGGCGTGCTCGACATGAGCGCCAAGCGCCTGCAACTTTTCAACAAACTGTTCGTAGCCGCGCTTAATGTGATGGATGGCCGAGACCTCGGTCGTGCCGTCGGCAATTAGGCCGGCAACGACGAGCGCCGCGCCACCACGAAGATCCGGTGAGGTTACCTGAGCGCCGGAGAAGCCCTTGACGCCGTGAATCATAGCGTGATGGCTCTCGATGCGAATATCGGCGCCCATGCGCACCAGCTCGGATGCGAACATAAAGCGATTCTCGAAGATGTTCTCGGTGATAACGGAGCTACCATCGGCAAGGGCGGAGAGTACCATAATCTGCGCCTGCATGTCCGTCGGGAAGCCGGGGAACGGAAGGGTCTGGATGTCGACCGGCTTGATGCGCTCGGCACGGTTCACATGGACGCCATCCTCGACGCGCTCGCAGTCGATACCCATGAGCTCCATCTTCTTGAGCACCATGCCCAAATGAATGGGGCAAAAGCCCGTGACATCGACACCGCGATCGTCGGCCATCAACGCACCGGCAACGATAAAGGTACCGGCCTCGATACGGTCGCCCACCACGCGATGGGTAACAGGATGCAGCTCTTCTACGCCCTCGATGGTCACGACAGGCGTACCGGCACCGACAATCTTGGCACCCATCTCGTTGAGCATGTTGGCGAGATCGACGATCTCGGGCTCGCGGGCGGCATTATCGATAACCGTGGTACCCTGCGCGCGAACGGAGGCCATGATGAGGTTCTCGGTCGCACCGACGCTGGCAAACTCGAGCGTGACGGTGGTACCGCGCAGGCCCTGGGGCGCGTTGGCGTTGATATAGCCGTGGGCGGTATCGAACTCAACGCCCAAGGCCTCAAGACCCAAGATATGCATATCGATCTTGCGAGCGCCCAGGTTGCAGCCGCCGGGCATGGCGATCTTGGCGCGATGAAAACGGCCCAGCAGGGGTCCCATCACGGCAGTGGAAGCGCGCATCTTGGCAACGAGCTCATAGGGAGCCTCCCAGGAATCGACCTGGGAGGTATCGATCTCGAGCGTGTGCTCGTCGAGAACATCGATCGTAGCGCCCATACCCTTGAGCACCTTGCCCATCACGTGGACATCGGAAATATCGGGCACGTTCTGCAGCGTCGTCTTGCCCGGCGCCAGAAGCGTTGCCGCCATAAGTTTGAGCGCGGAGTTCTTGGCGCCCGAAACAGGCACGGAACCCCCGATGGCGTGGCCACCCTCAACGCGGATAATATCCAAGGTCTACCCTTTCAAAAAGCATGCCCGGGGTGGCTGGGCCATCCCGGGCATGATGTGTTCGCAAATGGTCGAACGCTAAAACGTCTGACTATTGGGCAAGCTTGAGCTTACACCATGCGATTTCATTATAGAGGTAGGCGCGGCGTGCATCATCCTCCGACAAATTACCCAGCTTCTCTTCAAAACCTTGAATATCAGCTTTAAGCTTGTCGGCATCGACGGTCGCCAAATCGCAAGCGCGCTCGGCGAGGACGGTCACGACATCGTCCGCAACCTGGGCATAGCCGCCGGCCACGGCAAACGTGTGGTCGACAGTGCCCATGGCCTTATCGGAAACGCGAACGTAACCGCGGTCGATCGTGCAGATTTCGCTGGAGTGAGCAGGCAGAACTCCAAACTCGCCATCCGTGGACGGAATCGACACAAACGCAGCGTCGCCCTCATAGGCGCAGCTCACGGGGCACACGATGCGGATACGCATAACCTACTTCTCCCCCATCTTGCGGGCGCGCTCGCGCACGTCCTCAATCGTGGAAGCATAGCGGAATGCCTGCTCGGGCAGGTCATCGGCCTTGCCGTCGACAATCTCGGCGAAGGAGCGGACGGTATCCTCGACACGGACGTAGACACCGGGGTTGCCGGTGAACTTCTCGGCGACGTGGAAGGACTGGGAGAGGAACTGCTGGATCTTACGGGCACGGTTGACCGTAAGGCGCTGCTCCTCGGACAGCTCGTCCATACCCAGAATGGCGATGATGTCCTGAAGGTCGGAGTACTCCTGCAGGAGCTCCTGGACCTTGACGGCGACACGGTAGTGCTCCTCGCCGACGATCGAGGGATCGAGGGCGTCGGAGGAAGACGCGAGCGGGTCGATAGCCGGGAACAGACCGAGCGACGAAATGCTACGCGAAAGAACCGTGGTGGCGTCGAGGTGCGTAAACGTCGTGGCAGGCGCCGGGTCGGTCAGGTCGTCTGCGGGGACGTAGACAGCCTGGACGGAGGTAATGGAGCCCGTCTTGGTCGAGGTAATGCGCTCCTGGAGGTCGCCCATCTCGGTTGCCAGCGTGGGCTGGTAACCAACGGCGGACGGCATACGGCCCAGCAGTGCGGAAACCTCGGAACCTGCCTGGGAGAAGCGGAAGATGTTGTCGATGAACAGCAGAACGTCCTGGCCACGATCGCGGAAGTACTCAGCGGTGGTAAGGCCGGCCAGACCGATGCGCAGACGCGCTCCGGGCGGCTCGTTCATCTGACCATAGACCAAGCAGGTCTTGTCGATAACGCCAGACTCGCTCATCTCGAGGAACAGGTCGGTGCCCTCGCGGGTACGCTCGCCGACGCCGGTGAACACCGAGGTACCGCCGTGCTCCTGGGCGAGGTTGTTGATGAGCTCCTGGATCAGAACGGTCTTGCCGACGCCGGCGCCGCCGAACAGACCCGTTTTGCCGCCACGGATGTAGGGCTCGAGCAGGTCAACGGCCTTGATGCCGGTTTCAAAGATCTCGGTCTTGGTGGTGAGCTCGTCGAAGCGGGGCGCTGCGTGGTGGATGGGATAGAACTCCTCCACCTCGGGCATGGGCTTACCGTCGACAGGCTTGCCCATGACGTTCCAAATGCGGCCGAGCGTCTTGGGGCCAACGGGCATCTTCATGGGCTCACCGGTATCGGTGGCGATGAGACCACGCTGCAGGCCGTCGGTCGAGGACATGGCGACCGTGCGGACGACGCCGCCCGGAAGCTGGCTCTCGACCTCGAGGATCGTGCTCAGGTGACCGATCGGGGTCTCGGCCTCGACCGTGAGCGCGTTGTAGATCGGGGGCACCGCGCCGTCAAACTTGACGTCGACGACAGGGCCGATGATACGCACGATGCGACCATCACCGGCAGTCGTCTTCTTGGTGGCTTCCTCGACCGCAAGCTTTACGGTGTTATTAGCCATTACTGTTCCTCCAATGCTGAGGCTCCGCCGACGATCTCGTTGATCTCGGTCGTAATCGAAGCCTGGCGCACGCGACTATACGTGCGGGTAAGGGTCGAGATGATCGCGGTGGCGTTTTCCGTCGCGGAGTGCATGGCCTTGCGGCGCGCACCCTGCTCGGCGGCCGCCGAATCGATCAGGGCCTGGTAGATGACCGTCAGGATATAAGACGGTACAAGCTTGCCGAGAACATGCTCGGGAGAGGGCACGAACTCGAACGTCGACGAGATGCGCTTAGGGGCGTCGGTCTCGTTCTTACGCGGACCGTGGGCCATAGCGATCATCTCGGGATCGAGCGGCAGCAAGTGCTCGACGCGAAGCTCCTGATCCACGCGGTTCTTGGCGTGGTGGTAGACAAGCTCGACACGGTCAAGCTCACCGGCACGATATGCATCGCAGATATGAGAGG
>URZN01000132.1 GCA_900552345.1 uncultured Collinsella sp.
GCACTTAAGCACGTTGGCAATGTAGACGTCTTCGCGCTTGAGGCCAGCCAGCGACAGAATGCCGTTGAGATCCTCGCCCGCCGCCCCCACAAACGGTTCGCCTTGCAGATCCTCGTTACGCCCCGGCGCCTCACCGATAAACATTACGCGGGCGTGGGGGTTTCCCACGCCAAACACGATGTTATGGCGCGACTGATAGAGCTGGCAGAGATGACAGTCGCCTAAAACAGCCTCAATCTCCTCGAGCGCAACCTCGCGCGGCGCCTGGTGACTATGTCCGGGGATGTGCATGACACCCATAGTGGCTCCTACACGTAGACCTTGTCGAGACGCATGCCAAAGCCGCAAGCAACCTCGTAGTTAATCGTGCCACGCAGGCGCGCCATCTCATCCATGGTGATCTCGGCATCACCGTCGCGGCCGACAATGATCATCTCGTCGCCATACTCGGCCTCGGGAATCTCATGCGCCGGATTGGACTGGATGGCGACCATAAACTGGTCCATGCAGATGTTACCCACCTGACGCACACGTTCACCGCGATACAGCACGTCCATACGATTGGAGAGCGTACGCGAAAGACCGTCGGCATATCCAATCGGCAGCGTGCAAATCTGAACGCGTGTGCGCGGCACGCGATAGGTAAATCCGTAGCCCACGCCTTCGCCCATTGCAGGATGTGCCACACGCGTCACGCGCGCATGAACGCTCATGACAGGGTCCAGCTGCATCACGCGGCTGCTCAGCTCGCACGGCTGCAGGCCATATAGACCGATGCCGGCGCGAATCATATCAAAATGCATCGAGGGATCGAGCATCGAGGACGGCGTATTGGCACAGTGCACGATACCGCACTCAAAGCCCGCGTCCTTAATGGCTTGAACGGCCTCGGTAAAGCGCTGGCACTGCAGCTTATAGTCCCAACCGCCAGGCTCATCGGCCGTTGCGAAGTGCGTAAAGACGCCATCACACTGGATACCGCGATGGAAGCTAATACCGCGAACAAAGTCGAGCACCTGCGTGTAGTGAACACCGATGCGGTTCATGCCCGTCTCGATGGCTAGATGGTACTTGCCAACCTTGCCTGCCGCGACAGCGCACTCGCCATAGGCAAGGGCGAAATCGGACGTATAGACCGAAGGCATGATATCGAACTCGAGTAACGTCGGAATGGCCTCGATAGGCGGCTCGCTTAGGATGAGGATGGGTTTCGTGATCCCGCCCTGTCGGAGCTCAACACCCTCGTGGACCGTTGCCACCGCGAACATGTCGGCTCCAGCCGAGTACATGATTTTGGCGCACTCGACGGCACCATGGCCATAGGCATCGGCCTTGACCACGCAGCACAGTCGCTGACGTGGATCGAGCAGGTTCTTGTAAGCCCTCGTGTTGCGGCGAAGCGCCCCTCGGTCAATCTCAACCCAGGACCAGCGCGTCAAATCGGCTTTATTCATGATTAGTCATCCGACCCTTCGTCCATGATTCCCAGATCATCGAGTGCATCCTTTGCCGCCAATTCCATGGCAGGACCGATCAAGTCGATCAAATCGGTCGCAATAACACTCTTCTCACCATACTCCGTCGCCGCGGCAAAACCCGCGTAACTGTGAAGCGCAACAGCATACGAATACAGCAGCTCCCAGCGATCCATCTCATCACGCATGGTAGCCAGTGTGCCAGCCAAAATGCCCGCAAGAACATCGCCCGAACCGGCAGTCGCCAACGACGCCGGACCCGAGAGCGGCAAAAGCACGCGCTCAACGCCACAGATAGCCGTCGTCGGCCCCTTGGCAATAACCACGAGATTGTCGGAGCCAGCAGCCCAGACAACCTTCTGCGCTGCCGAAATTGCAGTCCCCAGATCGTTAACCTCGTCACCGGCAACCAAGCGCGAAAGCTCGCGATAGTGCGGCGTCATGACGAGCGGCTGCTCGCGGCGGTACATCTCAGGGTTGCTATCGATACCGTCGATGGCAATCTTAGAAAGGCAGTTGAGCGCATCGGCATCAAGGATCAGCGGCACATCAAGCTCCAACAAGCCCGAAACCACCTGCATGGCACCGGCAGACGTCGTCATGCCGGGACCGCACAGTACGCAGCTGTACTTCTTTGCAATCTCGCACACGGTCATACGGGCAGCGGCACCAAAAGAGCCGCGGGAATCGGACGGAATAGCAAAAACCGGAATCGAGGGAAGTGCCATACGAATAAGATTGGCGCACGCATCGGGCGTCGCGACAGCCACATAGCCGGCACCCGCACGGGCAGCAGACTTGGCAGCCATAATGGCAGCGCCAGGATACTGCGCCGAGCCGGCAACAATAAGGACGGAACCGCGAGAATACTTATCGATATTCGAGGGCAGCGGAGCAAAGAAATCCACCAGGTCACCGGGCTCGACAATCTCGGCGGCATGGTCGACATCATCGATGACCTCATCAAGGCGATCATAGAGGCTACCGCACACCAGATCACCGGCGTACTCAGGGCCATCAGCGCTGTAGAGGCCAATCTTGGGCGTGATCATCGTGACCGTACGCTCGGCACGGATGCAGTCGTCGTCAACAACACCGGTCTCGGCATTCAGACCTGAAGGAACATCGATAGACACCACATGGTCGGCGCAGTCGTTAACTGTCGGAATCCAGATGGAAAACGGTGCACGCAGGTCACCGTGGAAACCGGTACCAAAAATAGCGTCAACAACAACGTCGGCCTTATCGATCAAAACCTCAAGCTCATCTCGCGAGGGACCGACGCACACGTGAACGTCACGACCGGCGGTACGGCGGGCAACATGGCGAGCCAGAGCGGCAGGAATCTCATCCGGCTCAACCGGAGACACAATGTCTACGTCAACGCCCTTGTGACTCAAGATATCAGCCGCGACCCAGCCGTCGCCACCGTTGTTGCCAAAACCGACCAGAACAAGGACACGATCGGGATTGAGTTTTAGAATTTCAGTAGCAGCAAACTCACCCGCCAGCTCCATAAGCTCGGCCTTCGAAGTTCCTTCGCGTTCGATAATATCCTCGAGACGAACGACTTCCTCGGTACTCAAAACCGGTTTCATCTATGCTCCTAGCGTATCTCGCGAAGCATCGCCCAGGTGCTCCGTTAAAGCCGAATTTTGCAGTTGCTCAAGCTCATCTAAAACCGAGCGAGCCTCTTTAAACGTTTGTGCAACGCGTTCCTTGGTGCTCACCTTTTCTTCCTTAGGCTTAGGTCGAGCATCCTCGGTGATCGCAATGGCATTGGCTACGGCCAAATCACCCGTCAAGGTAATGGAAAGCGCAACTTCAACGACACCCAACTCTTGAGCAATCTCGAGCGCTCGACCTGAAAGCACTGCTTTAGGCTTTCCGAGGTTATCACGCGTTACCGAAACGTCTTTGCGGCCGACGTCCTGACTAAAGCCCGTACCAAGAGCCTTGAGAACCGCTTCACGAGAAGCAAAACGGCTCGCATAGTGCGCCGCAGGACGCGATGAAGCATCGCAATATGCGCACTCTTCTTCGGTAAACACACGCCGAGCAAACGACGGCGTCTTTTCAAGGATTGATTTCATGCGGGAAATCTCGACGATATCAACGCCGATACCAGCTTCAGCCATGTTCACCTCCATATTGCACAGACTAAGTTATTGTAGCCCGTTAACGGAAGATGCGACAAACGAGGGTCATAAAACACAGCGAGTTTGTTAGATCTGGCTTTAAACAAAAAAGGGGGAGGCCGCGAGGCCTCCCCCTTCTTCAATCTCACTGACGGCTCGGTGCCGTCCACCGGTCAGCGGCGCCCTGGCCTCCCACGGGCTGACCCCGCAGTACTCTCGGCGCGATGGGGCTTAGCTTCCGGGTTCGGAACGGGACCGGGCGTGCCCCCCATGCTCTGGCCGCTGACCGGTGGGCGGCGCCCACCGTATCTTCGGTGTCCTGGGTCTCTCTCACGTGCCCTGGGGGCCGCATGGCGTATAGGAAAGATACTGACTCGGGGGCATCCTCGTGCCCGGACCGCGCATGGAGCGCTGGGTCCCGCGGGCCGCGAGGTGCGGTTCCGGAAGAGCTCGGGCGATTAGTGCGGCTCGGCTGAGGACGTCGCCGCCCTTGCACCTGCCGTCTATCGACCAGGTAGTCTACCTGGGCCCTTACCGGAAGGAGAACTAATCCCTGGAACGGCTTCCCGCTTAGATGCCTTCAGCGGTTATCCGCGCCGCACGCGGCTACCCGGCCGTGCCGTTGGTCGACAACCGGTTCACCGGAGGTGCGTCCACCCCGGTCCTCTCGTACTGGGGGCAGCCTCCATCGATTCTCCTGCGCCCACGGAGGATAGGGACCGAACTGTCTCACGACGTTCTGAACCCAGCTCGCGTACCGCTTTAAACGGCGAACAGCCGTACCCTTGGGACCTGCTCCAGCCCCAGGATGCGATGAGCCGACATCGAGGTGCCAAACCTTGCCGTCGATGTGGACTCTTGGGCAAGATCAGCCTGTTATCCCCGGAGTACCTTTTATCCGTTGAGCGACGGCCCACCCACTCGGGGCCGCCGGATCACTAGAGCCTGCTTTCGCACCTGCTCGGCTTGTGGGCCTCGCAGTCAAGCCCGCTTGTACTCTTGCATTCAAAAGGACGGTTGCCGACCGTCCCGAGCGGACCTTCGCGCGCCTCCGTTACCCTTTAGGAGGCGACCGCCCCAGTCAAACTGCCCGCCTGGCACGGTCCCCGAGCCGGTTGACGGCCTCGGGTTAGGACGCCGGTCGCGCGAGGGCAGTATTCCAAGGGCGGCTCCCCGGGGGC
>URZN01000133.1 GCA_900552345.1 uncultured Collinsella sp.
CACGCGTAAGATCGTCGGCAGCGTCAGATGTGTATAAGAGACAGGTCTGGTGTTTGGCCTGGGTGCCAGCAAGATGGAGGAGAGCTGCCTGACGCACGAGGAGGTCACCAAGTCCACGCGCTATATCAAGTGCAAGGTCGCTTATGACGTGATCGTCGACGGCAAGATGCGCGAGCGCAAGCAGGACTTTGTGGGCTTCGAGGCGCAGATGGTCCAGCATATGATCGACCACTGTCTCGGCAAGTTGGTCTAAGGGGATCAAAGCACTGCACCTTGCCGCTCAATCGTCGCTCGCGTACCTTAAGTACGCTTCGCTCCTCTTTCGTGGCAATCTGCGGCACTTTGACCCCTTAGACGACCTGCGGGGTTAACTTGGTTGAGTTTATCCTGCTTGAATAGCCCGGGTATGACGTTGTTGTCATGTCCGGGCTTTTGTGTTTAGCGCCTTTTTGTTTGGAGACAATGAAATTAGCAAGAACGTAAAGCTAGGAGGCGCCATGTGTACGAGCATTCGATTTACCGATAATTCTGGTCACATGTATCTGGGCCGCAATCTCGACTGGAGCTTTGACTACGGCCAACAGGTTCGCGTGATGCCGCGCGGGTTCCACATTCCGTATTCGTTTATCGACGACGCGACAGCGGCACACGCGGTGATCGGTATGTGCATCGATTACAAGAATTACCCTATGTTCTTCGACTGCGGCAACGATGCGGGCCTCGCCGTGGCGGGCCTCAATTTCCCGGGTTATGCCGAGTATGCCGAGGGGCCGGTTGATGGAAAGACCAATATCGCAGCCTATGAGTTTCCCCTGTGGGTGGCAGCGACGTTCTCGACGGTCGATGAGGCCGAGGCCGCGCTGTGCGACACGGTGATTGTCGCCAAATCTGCCGGAGAGGGGTTGGGTGTGTCGCTGCTCCATTGGATTATCGGCGACAGCCAGCGCAGCATCGTGGTCGAGATGATGGCTGATGGCCTGCATGTATACGACGATCCGGTCGACACCCTTGCCAACCAGCCGACCTTCCCGTGGCACATGGAAAACCTCCGCACCTATATCACCGCCACAAGCGATTTTCCGCAGACGGCGACATGGCGTGGCGCCGAGCTCAAGCCCTATGGCGCGGGTGCCGGCATGCGCGGTATTCCGGGTGACTGCTATTCGCCGAGCCGTTTTGTAAAGGCGGCGTACCTCAATGCCAATTACCCGCAAAAGGAGAGCGAGACCGAAAACGTCGTTCGCATGTTCCGCTCTCTCGAGGGCGTGGTGATGATCGAGGGAGCGTCCAGGATGGGCGATGGCAAGTTCGAGAAGACTATCTACACCGGATGCTTTAGCGCGCGCACGGGCAATTATTACTACGCGATGTATGGGGATCCGTCGATTCGCTACGTGAGCCTGATGGATGCCGAGGGCGCGAGCCCCGATAGGCTCGTGGTTCCCGAGCCGCGTCGTTCGTAGCTCACCGGTCCGTTGCGACATAAAACGGCTCCGCACCTTTTATGAGATGCGGAGCCGTTGTCGTCAATGGCTGGTGGCGTGTTAGAAGTTGGCGTCGTTGAGCTGGGTGCTCTCGAGTCCGTCGAGTTGCTGTTGCTCGGGCGTATCGGCGACGCTCTCGAGCAGCTCGGTGGGGTCGACGTTCATGCTCTTGCCGGCCTCGTTGCCGTTGACCAGGTCGTCCGAGAAGATGTCGACTTCCATTTCCTCGGCCTCTTCGATCAGGATTTCGAGCGGCACCTGGGTGCGAATGAGTTTGACTGCCGGACGCATGCGGGCAAAGAGCGGTACGTACTCAATGATGATGGCCGAGTTCTCAAGACCGTACCAACGCGCCGGGCTTCCGCAGGCGCGGCGGACGGCGTACTTGATGGCCATGACGCGATGGTCGTTGCGGTTGATGTCTGTTTCGGGGGCAAGCATCTTGCGCAGCATGCAAAAACGGAAGTCGCCCACGTTGCCGCGTGTCTCGTAGATGGAGTAGGTGTGATGTTGCGGCGGCAACTCACCCGATGCCATCAGGTCGCCAACGATCTGGCGCAGGTAGGCGTTGATGCGCTGATTGACCTTAAAGCCCAGGTCCAAGCGCACGCGGAACAAAAAGTCCGTGCCAAAGGTCTCGACGGAATACTCGTGCGTATAGGGCTCGTCGGTAACGTGCACGTTGATGAACCAATATGCCTTGGCGCGCTTGGGGTGCTTGTCCAGGATGGAATAGAGCACGTCGCGGTCGAGCGTGAGCGGGTCGGGGCTGTTGGTAAGGAACACCAGATTGTCGGCGAGCACGGGATACGTCTCGTCATTGCGCAGGCGATTGAGCTGGTCGATGTACTTGGAGACGGGCAGCAGAATCGTCTGCGTGCGCTCGATGGCGGTGCCGCGACGCCACACATACATAAGGCCAAACAGCAGCGCGGCCAGGAAGATCATGACGTAGCCGCCGTCAAAGAACATGGTAAGGCACGAGGCGAAGAAGCACAGCTCAATGGCACCAAAGAGCAGGGCGAAGACGCAGGCACCCAGCTTGTGCTTGAGGATGCCGGCGATGTAGCTCGTCAAAAGCGTCGTGGTCATGAGCATGGTCACGGTAATGGCGAGGCCGTAGGCGCTCTCCATGCGCTCGGAGTTTTGGAACAGCAGCACGATGAAGATGCAGCCGACCCACATGATGTTGTTGACGAGCGGAATATAGAGCTGGCCCTTGGTGTCGCTGGGGTAGTGGATGCGCAGGTGCGGCATAAGGTTGAGACGCGTGGCCTCGGATACTAGCGAGAACGAGCCGGTGATGAGCGCCTGTGAGGCGATGATGGCCGCCACGGCCGAAAGCACGATGGCAAAGGGGCGCAGGGGCTCGGGAAGCATCATGTAGAACGGGTTGACGATGTCCATCGCGAGCATCTGGGGATTGGAGTTGTTGGCGAGCAGCCAAGCGCCCTGACCCAGATAGTTAAGGATAAGCGCCGCCTTCACGAACGGCCAGGATGCGTAAATGTTAGCCTTGCCCACGTGACCCATGTCCGAATAGAGCGCCTCGGCGCCGGTCGTCGACAGAAAGACAAAGCCGAGCACCATGATGCCCGAGTGGTTGATGGGCGAGAACAGGAACATGATGCCGCGGATGGGGTTGAGTGCGCGCAAGATGGACAGGTTGCCGAGCATGTTGAACAGGCCGGCGCCCGCCAGGAACAGGAACCATAGCGTCATAAGCGGGCCGAACAGCTTGCCGATTGACGAGGTGCCGGCACGCTGCATGGCAAATAGGCCGCAGATAATGATGATGGTAATGATGATCACATTGGTCTGGCCGTCGCCCAGCAGCGCATGGCCCCATTCGATGGTGCGCAGACCCTCGATGGCTGTGGTGACCGTGACGGCGGGAGTGAGGATGCCGTCGGCAAGCAGTGCCGCACCGCCGATCATAGCGGGTAGAATCAGCCACGGCGCCACCTTACGCACGAGACTAAACAGGGCGAAGATGCCGCCTTCGTTGTGGTTATCGGCCTTCATGGCGATTACCACGTACTTGACCGTGGTCACGAGTGTCATGGTCCAGATGACGAGCGAAAGCGCGCCCAGGATCATGTCCTCGCTGACGGTACCGATGCCGCCGTTGTTGGCGACAATTGATTTCATGGTGTACATAGGGCTCGTGCCGATGTCGCCATAGACGACACCGAGCGTAACGAGCAGCATGCCAGCGGAGAGGGGGATGGCGCCATGTCCGCTCTGACTACGCTGGTCTTGGAGGCTTGCCTCCAGTTCGTTGTGTGCCACGTGGACTCCCTTGGACATCTGGCCCCTGCAAAGGGCAGTAGACCTTTATGCCATCTTTATACATATAAGAGCAGTTTGGCACATCGGGGTGTTTTAGACAATAATCCCCAGCTGGGGATTATTAATATACGCAGGTGGCATTTCAAAGCAGGGGCTTTTAAGCGCGTGCCGCTTGGGCGATGCTTGCTTTGGTGTCTGCGCGTTTGCCGGCGAGTTCGCAAAAGAGCGCGCCGCCGATGATAAGTGCGGCACCCATCAGACGGACCGGTGTTATGGCTTCGCCTAAAAGGACGGCCGAGAACACGACGGCCGAAAGCGGCTCGAGGTAGCCGACGACCGCGACGGTCTGGACGGGCAGCTTGGCGACAGCGCTAAAGTAGAGCAGGCAACCGATGCCGGTGTTGACGACGCCGAGCATGACGACGGCGCGCCAATCAATACTGGCGGCGACGCCGGCGGACAGGAATGAGGGAGCGCCCTGCGTGATGAGCGTGAGGACCAGCGCGGTCACAAAGGCGGCGCTTACCTGGAGCGTGGAGTTTTCGAGACCTTCGATGTGTGGCGCACCCTTGCTAGCGATGACCATCAGCGCATAACAAAATGCCGAGGCGATTCCGCAGGCGATACCAGCAATGGGCATATTGCCGCCTAGACCTTGCGCTGCAATGAGAAAAGCGCCGCAGGCGACGGCGATAAACCCGGCGATTTTGCCGCCGGTCAGCTTTTCTCCAAAGATGAGCGGGGAGAGCGCCATGACGATGATGGGGCCGCAATAGTACAGCAGCGAGGATACGCCGACGCCGATCGTCTGGTAGGCGCGGAACAGAAAAATCCAGCTGGCGCCCAGCGCAGCTCCCGAGAGGAGGAGGGCCGCGGCTTCGCGGGGACGAGATGGCGCCTGCAACTTATGGTGTTGGGTAGTAGCGAGGATGGTTACAAGTGAGAGGGCTCCCAGAAAAGTGCGTAGCAGCACGATATCGGAGCTGTCTCTTATACACATCTCCGAGCCCACGAGACC